>PGTJ01000735.1 GCA_002794515.1 Phototrophicales bacterium | reverse complement strand
TGTTACGGTTTTTTTGGGGCTAACTTGACATTTGTTAAGCAAATATAAAGGATATGTTCTATATCATTTGCTCACATAACCACCATCGGGTGTGACGACATAACTCAGATTGCTGGTCAGGGAGATATAATATGCTTCCCACATCATGCCATCTTCATAACAATCGTAGATCAGCAGGTCATAATTGTCAGACGGCAACTCAACGGCGATGTTATCACCATCCGCCAAGACATCACCGAGCCAATTATCGCCCCAATCATCGGCATCTGATGCGGAGATGAATATCCCACACACATCATCACCCGACAGGTTAATAATGCTGAATGCAAAATTGCCCGAATAACGGGTGTCATCCGTATCATCAACATCATCATCGCTAGAATGAGTCTCGGCATAGACATTCAATTGATAATCACCACCGAACCAACCATCATAAGTCGTGGCGATAACGATATAATCACC
>PGTJ01000837.1 GCA_002794515.1 Phototrophicales bacterium | reverse complement strand
CATATCATCTATTACAGAGGCGGTCAACTCACCATCATCTGTCAGGCGTAGCGAGATATTTTCGTCATCGTATACATTTTTACGCTTTTCAAGATAACTATCAGACGCATACAAACGACGGCGTTCGCGTTCCATTTCGCGCTCGATTAGTCTTTCGCGCCGATAATATAGCAAGCCATACTTGCCCTGATATTCCATGAACCGACTGAATAACCCCAAGCCCCATAACACGGCAATCCACCATGTCCAATGAAAAATGAAATGGTTGATTGCCAAATAAAACAGGACATGCGTTATCCATTCGCCTT
>PGTJ01000024.1 GCA_002794515.1 Phototrophicales bacterium | reverse complement strand
TGTTGATCGGGGTATTGGTCTGCAAATTTTTGCCATATAATTTCGATGCGCCATTCTCGTTGACCGCCCATACCATCAGGCGACCATCTTTAGAAAAAGCGAATTGTTCGATATCATAATCGGGTGTCTCAACCCAATCATATGACTTTTTAACGAGGTCATAATAGAGCAACCCCATAAATTCGCGCCCACTATCTGAGACGATATAAAATCCATCGCTATTCGGTGACCACCCCACCGCGGCGAAAATCGCCTCTCCTTCATGGGGTGTACATAGGGTTGTCTCGCCTGTTTGATGGTCATATAGCCATGTGTTGAGGTTAGTATTGCCCGTTGATTCGATGATGGTCAAATATCTGCCATTCGGCGACCATTCGCTCGGAAATGACAACCGCCCCGTAAAAATACGGCGCTTTTCCCCCATTTGGGTATGATACAAACACACATCCATACTCATGGGGTTATCATCATTGGCGCTATAAGCAATCCAGTGACCATCAGGCGAAATATCGCCCAGATTATGTTGCGAATCCATCTTCTGGGTGATGGGTGTATGCCATCCACCACGCGCACCCAAACGATATAACTGATGCTGTTCATCGCCATTTTGGTCAGCCTGAAAGATGATGCCAGAAGCATCTGGAAACCATAAGGCATTGCGGATAGTGTTATCGGTGAAGGTGGTCAATTGGCGCGGGATGCCACCGCCAGAGGGGATTGTCCACAAATTGAATTGTCCTGTGGTGTTGGTGACATGTAAGATGTGCTGTCCATCGGGCGAATAGCGGACTACGGGGGTATAAATGCGTGTAGCGGCGAATTGTTCGTAACGATATTTTGGGGATTGTGTCATCATCAAAGCTCCTTTTTAATTTTTTTCAATGGTCAATAATCATTATACGCGATGACGGTGCAAAAGGTTCTAAATTGGTGATGTGCATTTGCATAATCTTGCCTTGCCATCGGCTCAAAGCCGATGGCTACTCGCATCTTGCAAGCCCACTGAAGGGGCTGTTTTTACCTGATTAGGTGGTTTTTATTACTAACGTGTGCTTTAT
This sequence comes from Phototrophicales bacterium, assembly GCA_002794515.1. Lineage (GTDB taxonomy): Bacteria > Chloroflexota > Anaerolineae > Aggregatilineales > Phototrophicaceae. The sequence goes on along the minus strand of PGTJ01000024.1, from coordinate 15,017 downwards.
GCTTTATCGTGATTAGGTGCATCTAACACCTACGACAACGTACAATCAGATATAATGCGTTTATGAACGATAGAGCCAGATTAATATCCCCGTTTGCGATCATATTGATTGAGGAGCGGTTGATGATTGATATAACGGCGCAGATTTTCTTCAAAAACCCGTGCGGCGCGTTCTGCATAACGGATGTTATTGCCCGATACATGGGGGCTGATGATGACATTCGACATTTGCCATAATGGACTATCGGCGGGGAGCGGTTCTTCTTCAAACACATCCAACGCCGCACCTGCGATAATACCCCGATTTAGGGCATGTATCAGGGCTTGTTCGTCGATCGTTGCCCCACGCCCAATATTGATGATGACCGCTGTCGGCTTCATCTGCGCCAAAATATCGGCATTGACCATATGGCGCGTTTTTTCGGTGAGCGGGACTGTCACCACCACATAATCGCATTCGGCGACCATCGCCCCTAACGCCTGTGGTGGATATAACCTTTCGGGAATATCGGCATTGGGGTCGCCTGTGCCTTCTTCGATATAATCGAGTTCCTCTTGCGGTTTGAGCAAGTTGTTCTTGGTCGCCAAGATTGTCATGCCCATCGCATCGGCAATACGCGCCAATTCGCGCCCAATGCTACCATAACCGACAATGCCGAGTGTTTGCCCACGCAATCCCACCGGGCGAAAGACTTCATGCGGGCGATCTGCCCATTTGGACTGTGCTTGTAGGCGCAACATCTTGGGCAATTGGAGCGAAAAAGCCAACATCATGCCGATGCAATATTCGGCGATAGGCGTGGCATGAATCCCGCTCGCGCTGGTGATGTGGATATGCTCCTGTTGAGCAATCGGGCGATTCACCACACCATCTAAACCCGCGTAATGCAGTTGTATCCACTTCAGATGAGGGGCTTCGGCGGGCATGGGAAAATTGAAAATGGTATATAGCACCTCAATGTCGGCATAGGCTTGTGGTGGCACTTGCCCCGCATAACACACAATATTCAGCCGATCCGAGACGGCACGTAAGCGATTAAGGATGTCTTCTGAAAAATTCATCGCCACAAGGACATTAATCGGCGTATCTGGCATCGCATTTTCTCCTTAAATGTACATCCATTCTCGACCGATTATAACGCATGACGCTGACGAATTGGTCTTGTGTGGCATATAATAGATACACATTTTTTATTGCGGTGGACATGTGGCAAAACGAAATGCCACACCGTCCACAATGAATGGAGGCATTTTTATGGGCATGTTAGATGGAAAAGTGGCATTGGTCTTTGGGGTTGCCAATAAAAATTCGATTGCATGGGGGATCACCAAAAAATTGCACGAACAAGGCGCGACAATCGGTCTGAGTTTCGCAGGTGAAGTATTGAAAAAGCGCGTATTTCCATTGGCAGAAGAAATCGGTTGTGATTTTGTGGAAGAATGTGATGTCACCCAAGATGATGATATCGATGCCATTTTCGAGAAGGCGAAAAATCGCTTCGGCAAGGTGGATATCCTCGTCCATTCGATTGCTTTTGCCAACACCGAAGATTTAGGCGGGCGGTTTGTGGATATTTCGCGGGATGGCTTTAAGTTGGCATTGGATATTAGCGCCTATAGCCTGATCGCGCTGGCAAAACGTGCCGAGCCATTGATGACCGATGGTGGGAGCATCATGAGCCTGACCTATTATGCCAGCGAAAAAGTCATGCCCAAATATCATGTCATGGCGGTGGCGAAATCGGCATTAGAGACCATCACCCGTTATTTGGCGAATGATTTAGGTCCAAAAGCGATTCGGGTGAATGCCATTAGCGCGGGTCCTATCAAAACACTCGCTGCGGCAGGGGTGCCAGGGTTGCGTACCATGTTGAAATATGCTGAACAGGCATCACCATTACGCAAATCGGTCTCGCAAGATGATGTGGGTGATGTGGCGTTGTGGTTGGCATCGGACATGAGCCGTATGGTGACGGGTGAAATCATCCATGTGGATGCGGGGTATCATATTTTGGGTCTGACCGTCAATCCTGATGAATTGGCGGGATTATAATCAGATCAGGGCGGAGGGTCATCCGCCCTATTTTATCGTGAATCCCCTACTGCCCTCTGCGGAGCAAGCCCCAAAAGGCTTGTGGCATGGGCGAACGCGCCAGTGCCGATGCCATGAGCGCCTTGGCAAAATCAATCATCACAAATTTGACCACCCCCGCATAAAAAGCATTCACAAATGCCATGCCCGTCACCGACATGAGGACAATCGTGCCAGTGGTGAAATAAATGCTCGCGCCGATGCTGGCGGCGATCAGATGTACCCAAATTTTATTGCCAAAGCGTTCACAAATCGTCCCAATCACAAAGGCGGCTGGCACAAACCCGATGATGAAGCCCCATGTCGGACCCGCGAACACGCCAAAGCCCAATCCACGCGCATCCACTGGCAAGCCGATGAGCAACAAGCCGATATAACCTATTTGTGAGAGCGCGGCATCACGCCCGCCGAGTACCATCCCCGCCAACATGACCACCATCGTCTGGAGGGTGAACGGCACTTCGCCACTTTCGAGGGTGATTTTTGCGCCCAACACGGTTAATGCTGTGAAGGTGGCAATCGCCAATAAGCGTTGAATTACATGTGCTTGTTTATCATTTTGTGTGAGATTGAAGGTTGTCATATCCTTATTTTTATCCCTCTGGTTAAACTTTATTCCAATAAAATGATGTGCATTAGGTGCGGTTGCCCGCATTCGGCTCGACAATCACGCGCACCATCTCGTAACGGGGTTTGACACGCTGATTGGGGTCGTCTGTGCCTAAATCACGATTTTCGATGAGTGTAACATGCACACCCAACGAGGGCAAATCATAGGTGGTCATCCATTCGCCTGAATGTTGCACATTGCGATACGTGCCGAGTTTGGCTTTTTTATCCATACGGCGCAATTTGCCTTTGGCGCGGTTAAATTTCATCTTGACCAATTCGTTTTGTAATTTTTCGCGTTCTTCGGCATTCAAAAAATATGGCATACTCAACGCTCCCATTCGATGTATAGAAGTGACACTATTATAGCGTGGTTAGCAATTTGTAGACAGGTTGTCATTATAGGATACAATAAAGAGATGTGACCAGATGAGTGGATAATGCCCATGTCTGAATTAAACCGACCCAGAACGGTATCTGAAATTACACGCTATATCAGCATTTTGCTCACACAAGACCCCGTCTTACAAGATGTGTGGATTGTGGGCGAAGCCTCGAATGTGCGCCAAGTGTCCTCTGGGCATTGGTATTTCACCATCAAAGACAAAGATGCCCAATTGCGTTGTGTGATGTGGCGTAGCACCGTGCAACGACAGACAACACAACCCAAAGACGGCGGCGCATTTGAATTATTTGGCAAAATTGCCGTGTATGCCCCACAAGGCGACTATCAACTGATAGTGGATTTTATCCGCCCGGTGGGTGTGGGTGATTTGTATCAACAATTCGAGCGGCTCAAGGCGAAATTGGCGGCAGAAGGATTATTCGATGCCGACCGCAAACGGACATATCCCCAATATCCACACACTATCGGCGTGGTGACATCCGCCACAGGGGCGGCATTTCAGGATGTGCTGAATGTATTGAGGAAGCGCTTTCCATTGGCGAATGTCATCCTGAGCAACACATTGGTACAGGGTGATGAAGCCCCAGCACAAATCGTCCGTGCTATCCAGCGCCTGAATGAGCATACCAATGCCGATGTCATTTTATTGTGTCGTGGTGGCGGTAGCATCGAGGATTTATGGGCATTCAATGATGAACGGGTGGCGCGAGCGGTGGCGGATAGCCGAATCCCTGTGGTGACGGGGGTCGGTCATGAGACCGATTTCACCATCGTGGATTTTGTCAGCGATGAGCGCGCCCCCACCCCATCGGCAGGGGCAGAACGCATCACACCCGATATTCAGACGCTCTTCGAGGCGGTGGCAGATTATGATGCCCTGCTCCATTCGGCGATGGATGATTTATTCGATGATAAGCGCAAGGCGCTGGAATCGCTCCAAAGGCGGTTGATGATGGCTTCGCCAACCGTGACCATCCGCAACCTGCAACAACGGCTCGATACGCTCGAAATCCGCGCCGAAAAAGCGATCAGCAATCGGTTGTCGTTATATCAAGAACGGCTCATCGCCAAACATGCCAACCTCATATCGCTCAATCCCGATGCCATTTTGGCGCGTGGCTATGCGATTATTTTGAAAAGCGATGATAAAAGTCGGGTGACATCAGAATTGGATGCTAAAGCGGGCGATGGCATCACCATCCGCCTGAAAGATGGCGAAATTGTGGCACGAGTGGAGGATAAAAACACACATGGACGATATAAACGAACTCTCTTTTGAAGATGCGTTTGCCGAATTAGAACGGGTGGTAAGCGAATTAGAAGCAGGCAAATTGAGCCTCGAAGAATCGGTGCGCCTGTTTGAACGCGGGCGCAAGCTCTCGGCATATTGCCAGCAGATACTGGAAAAAGCCACTCTGCGCGTGAGCGAAATCACCGACGACGGCGATGTGCGTCCGATGCGATAACTATCACCTTTAAGACAACAATAGGTACTACCTAACATCATTTATAAGCGGCGTTTCAGTTTGAGGCGCACCAAGATGATGTCTAGTTCATCGATGCGTAGCATCAGCGCGAAGATAAAATAGGCGATTGCCCCACCGCCCGCCCCAATCAACAGCAAGGGCAACATCGGCATATCGGTCAGGATTTGCGTGATGCCCCATACAACAAGGCTCATGCCGATAGTGGCGAGTCCCGCACGCGCCACACCATCGAGGATATGACGAGTATCAAATCCGCCCACGCGCCGATGCAATAACCACCACAACACCCCTGCTTCGACCAATGTCGTCAGGCTATTGGCGAGCGCCAGCCCTGCAAATGCGCCATTTTCCAGCGAATTTTTATCGCCAATGAATTGGATGAATATCACGCTGAGGATGATGTTGGATACCATCGAGGCGATTCCCACTTTGACGGGTGTCCATGTATCCGCCAGCGCATAAAATGCCCGCGATAACACCTCTAACAAGCTATGCCCCGCCATGCCAATCGCAAAAAAGGCTAATGCCCATGCCGTTGCGCGGGTGCTGACCGATGTCCATTCACCGCGTTCAAATAACGACACCAACGGCACACCCATGAGGATGAGACCTGCGGTGGCGGGCAATGCCAAAAATAACACACTCCGCATGGCTAATGCGAGGCGTGCTTTGTAGGTGATCATATCATTTTCTGCGACCAGCGCCGATAATGTGGGAAAAATCACCGTCCCCAAACTCTGAGCGATGATACCCAACACAAAAAATAATAAGAACCATGCCGTACTGAGCGCCGTTTGGCTACCTTCTGCCATGCCCGATGCGAGGGCAACATTCACCAAAAAGTTGATTTGTACCACCGCCAACCCCAACACGCGGGGCAACATCAAGCCCAGAATTTCGCGCACACCTTCTAAGCGCCACGCCAATAATGGGCGCAATTGCGCTTTGATACGCCATAAACCAGGGATTTGCACCGCTAAATGCAAACTCGCACCCAAAATCGCACCCCATGCCAATCCGTAAATATTAGCGGATGTGGTCTGACCCGCATACGGTGTTAAATTGGGGGCGATGAGCAACGCGCCAATGATCAGACCGATGTTGTTCAGGCTCAGCGCCAGAGATGGATATACAAATTGCTGATGTGCGTTGAGGATTCCCATCACCAAGCCACTGACGGCAAAAATGGCGGTGGTGGTCATCATCAATTGTGTGAGCGATATGACCAATGCTTGTTGTGATGCCGATGCCGATGGCACAACGGCAATCGGCACATACAGGGGGGCAAAAATCGCCAATAATGCCCCTAAAATGCCCGCAATCAGAAATGATAGGGTCATGGTGGCACTGGCAAGCCGCCACGCATGGTCGTGCGATTCGGGTTTGAGATAACGCGAAAACACGGGGATGAATGCCGACCCCAATGCACCACCCGCCACCAATGTGAATAACAATTCGGGGATGCGTTGGGCGGCATAAAACGCATCTAATTCGGCGCTGGTGCCAAAGGTGGCAGAAAATACGGCGGTACGGATAAATCCCAAAACGCCACTGGCTAAAAATCCCAGTAGCACGACCAATGCCGATAAAAAAATTTGTTTGTTAGATAGTGCGCGTGATGTTGTCATGCGCCATATGTTAGCAGAAAAAAAAAGAGCGACTAGGGTTTACCCAGCGCCCAAGCGGTTAGCCGTTTATACATCTTGTATCAGAGCGTGGATGCTCTGCTGGTATGTGTGTTTAATCCATCGCGCCAGCGAAGACCACTTCGGCGCTGACAGGATTTGCATCAGCGACAGGCACATTGATCTGATTCAGCATATACAACGACACGCCAAGCCCAATCGCGCCTAATCCAAAGGCGATGCCATATGCCCAATTGACGTTATTGGTGATATTCAGCGCCACATCGCGCACAATGCCACCACCACTCACACCGAAACCGCGTGCGAATGTGACCAATAACGTCCAGAAGCCCAAAAATGTGCCTGCTTTGCCCAGCGGACTCATATCCATCATCATGCCCAATGTGCCGACATTCCACACCCCCAAGCCGATGCCCAATGTGATGAGGGCGGGTGTGACAATCCCCCGAATGGAGAAGATGGATGATATGGCGAACAAGACGAATGTGATGAGCAAAATCCAAACACCGATGGTATTCATGCGGTAATTGGTCAGCCATTTGTATCGCCGTGATAAGAATAAAAAGACAATCGTCCCCAAAATCGCCATACTGCCCCAATAGGCGGCGAATTTGGTGGTCACGCGGGCGCTCATATTGAATACATCGCCCGCGAATGGTTCGAGGATGAGATCTTGCGAGAAGGCGAACAACATCGAAAGCCCCAGATAAAATCCGAAATAGCGCATCGGACGACTGCGCCACACCAAACTGAGGTCGTGGAGCAGATTGGTCTCGGCTTCAGTGGGCTTGCCATCGGCAATCAGACCCGCACGGGTACGTTTTTCTTCGCCTAATAATGAGAAAAACCACAAACTACCCAAGATGAACCCCGCCATGACGAATAAATTCAGCAAGGAATCGGCGGTGAAGCCCGGTCCTGCGCTAAAAAAGTCGATAGTATTCATGCCTGTCATGAGCAGATAATCCATCGGTGTTTTCACATCACTGGGGAGCATCAAACCAAAGGTGATGCCACCAACGGTGAAACCCAACAACAAAAATGTCCAGACAATACCCACAGACCGACCGCGTTGTTTGGGGTTGGCACGGTCATAAATCAGCGCCAAAAAGGTGCTACTCGACAGCGCACTCCCCAAGCTAAAAAGCAACATAGCTACGGAGATGATGATCCATGCCAGTAATGTGGCGGGGCTTCCGTTGATGAAGGCGGCGGTCTGATAGCCGAGCAAAAACACACTCAAGACCATCATGAAGCGTCCGAGCCACACCCAGAATAAACGCCGATACCCCAAAATGGCACGGCGGTCAGAGATACGCCCAGCGAAAATGCCCAGTGGTGCGAGAAAATAACGCAAACTCACCAACAAACCGATCGGTGTGGCGGCAAAACCCAAATCGGTAATCATCACCCGATTCCATACACCAGTCGCCATCACATCTGCCATGCCCGACCCCAAATGAAAAAAGCCAATTTTGAGGTTGCGCCCAACGGGGAGATTTTGTTCTGTTACGGGTTGTTCATCCATCAGCATCATCCATAAAGGACACGTCATGACGTGTCCTATCTTATCAAGCATTTGTGGTAAAAGGACATCAAATCGATATCATGTCCACTATTTTACATAATTTTTTATAGATTTCTATAGATTTTTCTATGAGAAAAATGAGTGTTTTTATATGACAAATGTCAATAGACGCATATATGAATGCTCATGCCCGACCGCGTGTATGAATAGCCAGCAATTGCCCCTTGCCCACAGAGATTATGACATGCGGAGATATGAACACATTGCTCACACCGCGCGCGGGTCCGAAGTGCAAAGTTTCATCACGCAGGGGATATTGTAACCCGTGTGTGCGGATGCGTTCGACAGCACCGCCCAATGGGATGAGCGACAAGGTGTCGCCAATTTGCCCCTCAAGATGATTATCGCCCACACGCAACAGACGCAAAAATTGCTCACCAGAGACAATTGCCACATCACACGAGGCGAGTATAGGCAATGCCATGAGATAGACATTGGCGAGTGTTTGGTCGAAGCGATTGCCAATCGCGCCGATAATGCGAATCCACGAAAATCCTTGTTCGATGGCATACATCAGGGCGAGTTCGAGGTCAGTGAAATCTTTTTCGGGCGGATGGGTGATAAATTGGACATGCCCATCATGCAGGCGCATTTGTTCATCTGTGGGGAGCGAATCCATATCACCAATGACGACATGCACGGGCATATCAAAAACATGTGCCACACGAACCCCCCCATCGGCGGCGATGACCGTGGGGGTCATGGCTTGTGCGAGCGCGAGTCGCACCATCGTGCCATCGGCGGGTTCACCGTTGGCAAAAATCAGGGCTTGGCGAGTAGTCATGATGATTTTTAGCGTGAGCGTCTGCGCCAACGCTCCTTGAGTTCAATTTTGCTAATATCAGGTGTTTCTAAGAACATGCCGACCAAGCGTTGAAATGTCTCGCTTTCTAACATGGGAAAGTGACGCACACTCGCCATTGGCACAGGCAAGACTTGTTCCTCTTTTTCAATGGTCAGATAATCCCACACGGCTTCGGTCGGCGCGGTGATGATGGGGTCATCTTCGCCATGCACCAAGACGACAGGCATGGTGAGCAGGCGGATGGTATCGAGCATCATGCCCGCATCAAAGCCGATTGTGCTTTGTTTGAGGACGGCATTATCTGATTTAGTCACATCGGCTTGTAATTTTTCGTATTCGGCATCTGACTTTTTGAAGCACCTCCCCAATAAATCCATCATGGTCTGGCTGAGCGCATCGCGCAATGGATTGGGGGCATCATCTTTCGATTTGGTATTGGGTTTTTCGCTCTCGGCGCTGGATTTAGCGATGGCAATCGCCGCTTCACGCAATTTATCGCGGTCGATGACCATACTCGGATTGACCACTGTGTCCCGATTGGCGCTGACAACGGTGGGGTCTGATAATGATTTATCGGCAGTGATGAGGATTTCGGTCTCGCCATCATCATCAGTTGTGGGCAGTTTGGGCAAGTCTTTGGCACGACTGACAATGGTCGCATCGGTCGCCGACCCAGGTTTATTGAGTTCGGGATTATTTAAGATGTGCGCGGGTGGCAATTTTGGTGGGTTATTTGGAGGTGGTGGGACGGTCGTTTTTGGGACATTGGATGTCGATGTAGAGACACTCGGCTTTGGCGCAGGCGTGACGACGGGGGTTGGGGTGGCAATCACAGTTGATGTGAGTGGGATTTTTTGTCCTGGGCGAATGCGCGTGGCTAAATCGCCAGAATCGAACAACGGGGCGCTGACCAACAACATCCGTGCCACTTTATCGGGATAGAGTTTGGCGAATTCAATCGCCACATGCGCCCCCAAGCCATGTGCCAAAATTGCCGCTTTGGGGATACCCAACTGCTTCATGAAATCATCCAACAATTCGATTTGTTGGTTGATGGTATAGCGCTCTGGATTTTTGCTCGAATCGCCAAAACCAAACAAGTCGAGGGCATATACCCGATATTTCAATTGCAATTGGCGCATGGTGGGAATCCAATAGCGCCATGAACCAATCCAGCCATGAACCAAGATAACGGGTCTTCCGCCCCGTCCTAATACTTCATAATGCACTAAGTCACTGCCAACCGTGATGGCACTCATTTAACAAACCTTTTACTTCAACGAATTATACACCGATTTTTTTGAGGAGCGATGCGACTTTTTCTGTGAGTTCTGTGGGCGAGAAGGGCTTGGTGATATAATCCATCGCGCCCGCATCCATCGCATCAGTGACCTCATCATCTTGTCCTTTGGCAGATAAAAACACCACTGGAATATGTTTGACCGAATCCATCTGTTTGATGGCACGACACGCCTCGTAACCCGTCATACGTGGCATCCGCACATCCATCATGATGAGGTCGGGCATGATTTTTGGCGCTAAGTCGACCGCCTCTGCGCCATTGCTCGCCTGAATAATCTCATGCCCTGCAAAAGTCAATGTGAAAGAAATCAATTCCCGAATGTCGCGTTCATCTTCTGCAATCAAGATCTTCGCCATGATGTTCACTCAATTCTTTCTGGCAATTGCCGAATTTGCTGTGATATAGTCGGGTTGTTTTATGGGCAACGAGATATAAAATGTCGTGCCAACACCCACTTCCGATTCAAACCATACTTTGCCACCGTGCATTTCGACCAATTCTTTGACAATTGGCAACCCAAGCCCCGTACCCGCCACATCCATATTGACGGCAGTTTCTTCGTGGCGTTCAAACCGTCGCCATACACGGTCGCGGAAATCTTCGGGAATGCCCACACCGGTATCTTGCACGGTGACAAGCACATGCTCGCCTTCCATCGTGGGGGCAATGCTAATATTTATCGTACCACCACGACGGGTGTAATTAAAGGCATTATCGACCACGTTAGATAAAGCACGGGTGATTTTATCGACATCGGCTTGGATAACAGGCAAGGTGACATCGGGTTCAAAGTTGATGGTGAAATGTTTATTCTGATGCGATGGACGTGCCAATAATTCGGCAATGACCCCTTTCATGGTCTCATTGAGATCGAGGTCGATCAATGCCAATTTTTCACGCCCGGCATCAATCTTCGAGATATTCAACACATCTTCGACCAACTGCGTCAGGCGGGTGACATTATCTTTAATAATATTCAGCCACATCTTTTGCATATCGGCTAAATCACCTGCCGCACCAACTAGGAGTATATCCAAATAACCCTTGATAGGTGTGAGGGGTGTGCGAAATTCATGCGACACATTCGAGATAAATTGGCTCTTACTGCGTTCTGCCTCGACTTCGCGGGTGATATCGCGGAACACCGACACCGTACCTAAGAATTTCTCGCCAGTATACACAGGGGAGAGATGCACACTGACGATGCGATCGCCCAACTCAATCCGTTCATCCAGATATTGCCCCGAACTATCGAAATTGGGATCGAGCAAGCGACTTTCGAGTGCTTGCGCCCAGGTATGCGCGGTCGCGCCATGAACACCAGTGAGCGCACTGAGCAATTGACCGCGTGCTTCTGAGCGGGGCATCCGCAAAATGCGTTCTGCCGCCACATTAAATTCGATGATTTTGCCTTCTACATCGGTCACAACCACACCATCGGCAATGCCTTCGAGGATAGCTTTATTTTTATCGGCTTCTTCTTGTTCAGCACGGAGCAATGCGCCAAGCCGTTCTGCTTGTTCCCGAATCATCTTGTACAATTCGGCATTATTGATGGATGATGCCACTTGGTTGGCGGCGGCGACCATCAACCGCACATGCGCCTCATCAAACGCCTTCACATCCCGACTGAGGAAGACCATCACACCGAGCAATTCTTCGTTGGCTTCGAGGGCGACCGCCAATGCGCTTCGCCATTCTTCTGCGCCAATCTCATTCATATCCCAAAAATCGGTCTGATGCAAATCTTCGACAATGGCGACATGCTCATCTTCTTCAATCAACCAGCGTGCCACACGCTCTGCGGGATGTGTGGCATGACCACCATCAGGATTTTCGATGAGCGAATGCGGATTGAGCGCGGCGCGGCTATAGAGCTGGTCGGTCATCAAATCGAGTTGCATGATCACACCGTCATGGGCATTCACCGCTTTGGCAACCATGCCGAGCGCCCGCGGCATCAGCCGTTCCATATCCAACGTGCGCGCCAATTCGGATGTGATTTGATAGAGGGTGTCGATGCGGTCGCGCTCACTTTCGAGTTCAGCCGTGCGGAGCGCCACCAGCTTATTCAAATCATCGGCAAAACCACGTACTTGTTGGAATAGGCGGGCATTTTGGATGGCAACACCCAATTGCGAGCCAACGGTTTGCAAAATACGTTGCTCATTGATGGTGAAGGCGCGTGTCCGTTGGGTATCACGCACCGCCAACACACCATAAACTTCGTCACCAGCCTCAATCGGCACACCCAGATAACTGCGAACATCGCCCTCATTATTGGTGATACCCAAACTGCGTCGCAATTCATCTGGTGAATAATAGCCTGCCCCCAAATTCAATGGGCGACGATTTTTGATGATGAACGACACCTCATCATCACCATACGGGCGTGCAGGAATTTGATAAGATTCACCATTCCGTACTGCCATCGGGAATTCGATATCACTTGTTGTGGGGTTTTTGATTGCGATATACAATTCATTCGCGCCTACCACGCTGGGCAATTGATCGCGGATGATGGTGAACATATCTTGAATATCTAGCGTACTCGAAATTGTACGACTGAGTTCATTAATGATGAGCGACTCTTCCAAGTGGGCGCGTGTTTCTTCGGATAGACGAGCATTTTCGATACCCAGCGCCACCTGAGCGCCCAACGCCCGTGCAAGGCGCACTTTTTGTTGCGTGACCATGCGTTCTTCGGTGAATTGACCGAGTTGAATTAGCCCGCGTGATTGTTCGCGCACGACCAACGGTACGAGCATCCGTACCGTGTCGCCATATGATTCCATATCTTCGATTTCGCGGATATAAGGACTGTTCACATCATTACGGGTGATAACCACCACCTCGCGATCACGCAAGGCACGCATCTTGGCGGGATATTGGTCGAGCGAATACTGCACACCACGATTCCGATTGGTGTTTTCTGGGTCGCCACGGCGCATCTCGAATTGCACCTCTAGGCGATTATCCACCTCATCCCACGTCATGATGACGCAGTGATCCATCTCCATCTGATTAAACATCAATTCCACCACCGTACGGAATACCGCCTCAAGTTCGGTGGTTTGTGATGTGGCTTGCGCCGCTTCGAGCAATGTCCCCAATTCGGCAGTACGATCAAAGGTCTGTTGGAATAATTCAGCATTTGCCAGAGCAATTGCCACTTGGCTGGCGAAAGCCGAGGCGATATTCTGGTCAGATTTGCTCTCATACGCATGTTTAAGGCGACTCGCCAACATCAAAATACCGACCACATGCCCCTGATTAACCAGAGGTACACCCATCCAACTAGATGGTGGATAATCATAAATCCCTTCGGGCAGGGTCGGATTTTCGCTGACAACCACCCGTTGCGTCTCGACCAATGTCTGAACAATCTCATAATCACCAAATAAAAAGCGGAAATTACGCTTACGGACAGCCTCAATCGGCTCTTCTGTCGAGCCTTCCATAACCAAATACGAGCCGTTGCGTCGCCAAAGGGTCATGGTGTCATAGGGGATGAGCCACGCCATTTCTTCGAGCGCCAATTGCACCACTTCATCACGTTCGAGCGATGATGTAATGCGCGATGACACTTCGGTGAGGGCGCTCAATTGATTGGCACGCGATTCCATCGCCTGTTCGAGTTTGGCTTGTTCGGTCACATCTTCTACGAGGATGACCGCCCCGCGCACAGTGAAGCCAAAGCGCAATGGATAAATGTAAAAGTTGGTCACAAGCAATGAGCCATCATCCCGATTAGAAATCTGATTTTTCTTGCTCTGGGGGAGACCTTCGGTGAGAACAATTTGAATTTCGATATGCAACTCTTGCGCGGTTTGTGGGCGATAGGTGAAGAAATCTTGCCCTTTGGCATCTGTCCCCCACTTATAGCGGTCGATCATGAAGCCGTTGATGGTGATGATACGAGCATTGTTATCTAATACCACAATACCTTGTTGAATAGACTCGACCACCGACTCGTTCAACACTTGTAGATTAACAGCTTGGTCGAATAATCGCGCATTTTGGATGGTGCTAGCGACCAATTGCGCCATACGCTTGAGCAAGCCCCGATTTTCAGCCAATTGGCGCGAGTTATCGTGGTCTATGCCGATATGGATAATCCCTAATGCCTCACCACCAGTGAGCAAAGGCAACACCAATGCACCTTTTTCGCCATATGCTTTCCACTCTCGCAAATCATCATAAACCAGCCATTCGGGGTCTTGACTGGTCAGATACAGATAATCATTGCGTTCCCGATAGGTACGGCTCATGGCGGTATTACCCAGTGTCGGAAGCGATTCGCGGGAGATGGTGAATGTCGCATCATGATTGGCGGTAACATTAAACAACTCAAAGGCGGTATCATCAACATTGAGCAAAGCAACATTCATCCGACTAAACGGCAGTAAGCGGGCTGTGCCACCTGCCACCGAGCGCACAATATCTTCAATATCTAACGATTTAGAAACCGATTCCATCATTTCGTTCAGACGGGCTTCTTGTTCGGCACTTTGGACACTCGCCAAATATAAGCGCGTATTTTCGATAGTCGATGCCGCTTGATTGGCGAAAATTTCGAGTACCTCAACCGTGCCTCTGTCGGGGCGACGATTATCGTGTGGGCGATCAAGCGCCATCACGCCGATGATATTGCCCGATGGTCCCAACATGGTCACAAGGAAGACATCGCCATCACGCCACGCCCGTCCACTGCCTAAGTCGAGGGTGCGATTGCCTTCAAATTGGGTGGTGAACACCTTCATATCTGGATGATGCCATTGCGCCACCTCTTCGAGCGGGAAGAAATACGACTCGCTGATGCGATATTCTGATTTGAGGATTTGATTCAACGAAGTCGTGGTGATGACATGACGTTTGCTAGCTTCAAAAATATCGACCGGAATCCCCGCCTGAGCCACCCGTGACAAGGTGTTGGTTTCGGGGTCAATCATGGTCATGACGACCACATCAAAGCCCACACTTTGTTGCACACTATAGGCAATCGCCTCTAAGATGCTGATGGGGTCGGTATTCGATTGAAAAAAGTGACCCAATTCAAAGATGCGGTTTAATTGATCAACC
>PGTJ01000308.1 GCA_002794515.1 Phototrophicales bacterium | reverse complement strand
GGTCTGGTGTGATTACAACCGCTCATAAAAATAGCCGTGTAGAACAAATTCACCTCGACAAAGCTATTCAGGTGATGAGCCGATTAAATAACCATGCAGGGCGTTTGGCAGTTGAGTTTGGAGCATCTGCGATGACCGATATAACGGGTTTCGGATTAATCGGTCATAGTTATGAAATGGCGAATGCCAGTCAAAAATCGTTTCATGTTCACTATTCAGCTTTACATTGGATGGATGGCGCACAAGCATATGCGGAACAATCCATCTTTGCGGGGGGGGTATTCCGCAATAAAAATTATTTTGAACAATGGGTTGATATACAAGCCGATATAGCGGAATATCAGCAAAATTTATTATACGATCCACAAACATCGGGCGGGTTGCTCATCGCCATTCATGAGGCAAATGCCGACAAATTATTACATGAATTAGGGAATGTTGGGGATGATGCACGTATCATCGGACAGGTTTTTGACGGAAATCAGCCAATCGTAGTCAAAGCATAGTCTTATATCGCTAAAATGGGGCTATAATAACAATTAGTGCGTTAATATTTCGTTTGTTTAACAGAGGAGCAATTGTTATGAGTTCCCCATCTGTCCCCAAGCCTTCATCGGCGGTGAATGGTGTGTTGTCTCTGGCAAAGACATCGTCGTCATTCGCCAATATCCGCAACGGTCCAGGGACACAATATACTGATATTGGCGATTTATTCAATAATTCGATTGTGACGCAATATCCAGAATCAACACGCAGTGGTTGGATTTGGATAGAACAACCGGGTACAGCAGGCTGGGTATCGACATCGGTTGTATCTTTTACCCCTGTCGCCACACAAAATCCTAGCACAGTTCCGACACCATATGATGGTAAAATCGCCATATGGCACTGGAAAGGCACAGCCATACCCGAACAAACTATCCAACAATTTGCCCAGAACGTCCGTAAAAATACGCCAAATGTCAGACAAATTTGGGTCAAAATTGCCGATGGCAATACGTGGCAGGGGAAATTTGATAGTGGCGATTTAGCCGTGAACGGTCCCGCCGATATTGACCGTTGGGTGAATATTTTGGGTCAGCATGGGTTAGAATTTCATGCGTGGATTGTCATGAAAGGCGTGGATATTCAGGGCGAAGCCAACATCATGATTGCCGCGGGGCAACGTCAGGGTGTGAAATCGATTATTATGGATGTCGAGCCATACGAACATTACTGGCGAGCAGGAAAAGAGCCTATTCGCCCACTGATGACAATGGTTCGGCAAGGGTTAGGCACGAAATTTCATATCGGCTTGAGTATTGACCCGCGTCGGGCGCATTATTCGACCGTTTTTCCAGATGAATGGCGACCATTCGTCGACAGTGTGCATCCGATGTGTTATTGGCGCACATTCCGCCGTAGTGTTGCCGATACACTCAAAGAAACATACGAAGTGTGGGGTGGATTTGGCAAACCCATCATCCCCATTTTACAAGGTGATGCGCCTTTAGTAGATCAACAAGAAGCGCATATGCTCGCTACCCAGCAATACAAAGCAAAAGGTCTGAGCTGGTGGCGATATGGTGATACAGCACAGTGGGCGGCGGTTAATACACCTATCCCCAATGTCACCTCACCGCCGAGTAATGGTGGTGGCGGAACAAGTGGGGGAATAACCACCGATTTAACCAATACTCCGCCACAAGGGACGGCTTTTGCAGAGGAGAAAGTGGTCTTTTTCGGTGGAGATGGTCATCGGAGTGGCACATATACGGGGCAATCCGAATTCATCGAAACTTCTGGGGCAATGACATGGAAATTCCGTTACGTGAACACTCAAGAAACAGCCAGCAAAGTTTGGTCAGAATGGAAAACGGTTCTCCCAGCCGATGGTATTTATCAAATCTCGGTATTCGTCCCCGCCAAACATGCCACGACCAAAAAAGCCCGTTATAAAATTCATGGAATTCGGGGTACAAAGACCGAAGTGATTGTCGATTTGAATCAATCGATTTACCGTAATGTTTGGGTATCGCTGGGTGTTTTTGACCTTGTGAAAAATCAAGACAATGCTGGCAAGGTATTTTTGAATGATGTGACGGGCGAAAAAGACCGCGAAATCGCCTTTGATGCTGTGCGTTTTCGGCGAATCGTGCCGATTAAAAAAGATGACCCCAGCCCGAATCCAGGCGTACCGATCGCCGATGGTTTCGATTCGCCTGTATTCGAGAGTGTTGCCGATGCCAATGGCACAATGCTTTGGCCCCCCGGTTGGCGCGATGCGACAGGATTTGGGCGAAAAACAGCTTCATCATATATCTCTAGCTGGGGATCTTATCACACAGGCGTAGACCTAAATTGGGGAACGTGGGATCAAGATCGCGGGAAACCGGTGTATGCCGTTGCCAGTGGTGTGGTGATCTTTCAGGGGACGATGCGTGTTTGGGGAAATGTAACTGTTATCCGTCATGACCCACTGCGTGCGGCTGATGGTCCCGTTTACTATTCTCGGTATGGTCATATGCAAAATGTGGTCGTCAAAGTCGGGGATAGGGTCAAGCGCGGTCAGAAAATAGGCGAAGTTGGCAAAGCACTCACTGTTCCAAACCCTGCCCATCTGCATTTTGATATTGTGCGTACCACCATATTAGAAACAAACCCTGGCGATTGGCCCAAAATGGATTTGGCACGCTTAGAACGCGATTATGTCGACCCACTTGAGTTCATCCGCAATAATCGCCCAAAACGCTAACCTGCTATGGGGCTTGTTTTTCATGACAAGCCCCTACAAAAACAACCCTACGAATTAGAACAATCCCCAATCATCCGCCGCACCCTCTTCCATCATGCTGGGATCCCATAATTCAAGCCCCATTTCGATAGTCGTTGGTACACGTAAATATTCTTGGGCAGTTCGCCGTGTTTGTTCTAATAATTGTGGCGCATACGGACAGAACGGGGTGGTCATAATCATGGTGATATTGGCACGGTCGGGTTGAATATCAACATGCCGAATAAGCCCCAATTCGATGACATTCATGCCAATTTCGGGGTCAATCACCGAACGCAATACCTCTTTCAATCCATCTTCTGTTTTGATAGTCGTATCTGACATGTGTTTTATCCTTTGAGTTGAATCAATACGGACGATTTTACACCGCAAAAATGAGCATTTGATGAAACTCATTGATTAATTTTTATAAACT
>PGTJ01000720.1 GCA_002794515.1 Phototrophicales bacterium | reverse complement strand
TTTGTATGAGGTCGTTTATCCAACATCTACCATCCTCATCGAAAACCCAATTGCTGTTGTCGATGTATATGCCGACAAACACGGTGTGCGCGAGGTGGCAGAGGCATTCGTTGCCTTCACCTATACACCAGAAGCACAAGCGATTTTCGCCGAAAGTGGCTTCCGTCCACCCTATGAACGGGTGCTTGTGCCAGCCGAAACCGAAGGCGAAGAGGACATGGTCACACTTGTACCTATGATAGAATTAGATGAAGCACGCTTCCCGTCTATTCAAGATTTATTCACCATAGACGCGTTCGGTGGTTGGGCAGAAGTTGCGCCAAATTTCTTTGGCGAAACAGGTATATTCACCAAGATGATAGAAGAAGTGAAAGGATAAAAACGCATGGCTCAGGCGGTGGGGCATTTGGAGAATGGCGCATCGCGGGCATATGATAATCCCCAAATAGCCTTTTGGGGATTGCGCCTATCGGTGATAATCTACCTCAGCGTGATGATTATAT
>PGTJ01000547.1 GCA_002794515.1 Phototrophicales bacterium | reverse complement strand
TGGCATGGACAGAATTTTCGTTGGCAGAAGTCCGTGCCATAAAATCGGGGCGCAATGCCTCGGTCAATGATGTCATGTTGACCATCTTATCCACTGCCATCATGAATTATCTTCAAGAACTTGGCACAGATTTTGAGGCACAAAACTTTCTGCGTGTATTAGTGCCTGTCAGTATGCGGATGGAAGAGGAAAAAGAAGATTTTGGCAACCGCATATCGGTTATCACGGTCGATATTCCGTTTAATATCAAAAATCCGCTCGATCGCCTCGATGCTGTGGCAAATTATAGCAAGTTCATGAAAGAATCATCGCTATCGGTCGGGTTAGATCTCATCCTCACCCTGCCATCATTATTACCATCACCTGCACAACCATTGGTGTGGGGTATTGCACCTGTCGCCTTTTCGGTGATTGCCCATACATGGTGTACGAATGTATCGGGTCCACAAATCCCTGTATATTTATTAGGGCGCGAACTCAAGCATAGTTATGGTTATTTTCCTATTAATCCCACTTTTGGTATGGCATGTGTGATTATGAGTTATAATCAACGCATTAGCATGACGCTGGTGGCTGATGTGGGCATCATTCCCGATATTCGAGATATCAAAAAACAACTCGACCGCGCCTTTTTAGATTTGCGGAGCGCCGCCAAAGTCCAACCAATAGAGCCGATCGTCATCGAGCGTACGCCCAAAAATATCCCCGAACCCGTGACGAATAATCCGGTATCTATTTCTGGATTGGTCATCGAGACCAGCGAAAATGGTAATGGTGCCACATCTCAACCCATTGACGAGATGCCCACCCCCCCGAAACGCCTGCAGTTGTTCTCTGATGATTGGGCAAAAGCCTATATGCAGGTGCTGAATAATAGCAAAGCCTATCATGATGCCTCGACGGGGTGGACAGCTGGCGCGTTGGCGATGATCATGAAAGCCTCGCCCGCCAATGGGTATCCCAAAGATTGTGCCGTGATTTTAGATTTGCATAAAGGCAAATGTCGGGATGCCCGTGCTTTGACCATAGATGAAGCCATGCACGAAGCCAGTTACGTCATAGAGGGCAATTATGGCAGTTGGATGAAAGTCCTCAGTGGGCAGGCACAACCATTGGGCATGATTATGCGCGGTCAATTACGTCTCAAAAAGGGTGGGTTGCCCGGTCTATTGCCCTATACCAAACCGGCACAAGAACTCATTAAATG
>PGTJ01000277.1 GCA_002794515.1 Phototrophicales bacterium | reverse complement strand
GGGCAGGGCGATTGGCGGAATGTGTTGGATGAAGATGACATTGATTGGGTGGTGGTCGAGGCGGGGAGCGGTTTGGCGGTGGATTTAGCCGATGAACCCGATTGGCGACAAATTTACCCCACCGAAGCCTATCCAGATGAAAAAGCGGTGATTTTTGTACGCAATCCATAAGGACTTATCATGACGGTGAATCTGAAACAACTCGGCTTATTGGGCGATTTTCGCCTCTTGGTGATTTTGTTCATCGCCTTTCGGGTGATGATGTTGATGGTCTATCAGCCCCTGCTCATCAACGATGTGGAACGCGGTGTTGGCGCACAAGGTGATCGATTATATCACTATCAACTGGCACAATTGACGGGCGAAGGTGATTATCCATTTTTCGATTGGTGGAGCGAATTCCCCCCTGTATGGTATACGCTGACCACGTTGGTGTATCAATCACAAGGCGAGGCGGTCGATTACAGCACATGGTCTATCCTCATGGCATTCATCGTGTTGTTATTTGAGGTGGGCAATCTCATCCTCATTCGTGCTATTGGCACACATCTACATGGCGACATCACAGGCATGGGGTTGGCGTGGGTGTATGCCTTATTATTTGCCCCGCTCGTTTTTGTCTTTTGGAATTTTGAGAGTTTGGTGGCATTTTTCTTGCTTTTGGGCATATATTTCATCCTCAAACAGCGCGATATTCGTGGTGGTCTGGCGATTGGCTTGGGGGCATTGACCAAATTCACGCCTGCATTGATTTTCGGTGCGTTATTGCGCTATCAGAAACCCCGCCGTTTCGTCAAAATTGGTGTTGTGGCGGTTGGAGTATTCGCGTTGGTATATGCCATACTCATCGCCAACGCATCAGCTAATGATAAAGACATCCGTTTTGTGACCACATCGCTCACGGCACAATTCGGCAAAGCCTCGTATCAAACGGTATGGGCATTATTAGACGGCAATTATCGCACGGGCAATTTTGGCTCTGTCGAAAGTCACTACGATTTATCCGCCGCTGACACACTTTATGGTAATCCGCCTGTGATTCCGTCTTGGATACGGTTGGCGGTGGCGGGGGTGATCGGCTTATTCATCTTCATCACCACTCGCCGATACGATGATAAAGGATTTGTGGCATTTGTGACCATCACCGTGATCATCTTCTTTTTGCAGGCACAAGGATGGTCGCCCCAATGGTTGGCGCAAATCATCCCCCTGATGTTGCTTTGCTTCCCGACCAAGAATGGCATCCTGACAGCGTTGATATTAGCTGGTGTGGTGTTTATTGAATATCCTGTGTTATTCATCCGTACGGGCGATACAGGTGGCGAAATCACGGGCGGATTGGTCGCGCCATTTGTGGCGCTCATCCTGATACGGACGCTAATTTTAGTTTTGTTGTGTGTGGGGTTGTATCTCAAATTGCGTGAAGAACCAACATGATGAACAATCAAACCCTTTGGCGGGGTCGAATACCCACATATGATGAATTGATGCTCCCCCTGTTGCAACTGGTGAGTGATGGGAATGTGTATCAATTGGGGCAAATCGTCAGTGCATTGGCAGATTACGTAAATCTGACGACTGAACAGCGCGATGAATTATTGCCCAGTGGCAAGCGTACCCGTTTTGCCGACCGTGTGAGTTGGGCGAAGACGCATCTCCAAAAAGCCCTGCTCATCGAAAGTGTGGGGTGGGGCAAGTTTCGCATCACGGCACGCGGCATTTGGTTGCTATCACAAAAACCTGTGCAGATCACGCATAAGGTGCTGATGCAATTTCCCGAATATGCTCAATTCGCCACGCGCAAATCGGATATGCCGATATTGCCCATGCTATCTGCCGATGATGATTATGAATTGCCCCTCATGGCGCATCTCACCCCGCAGGATCTCATCGAAATGGCGTACCAAAATTTGATGAGCGACCTCGCTGAGGAATTATTAGAGATGATCCTCAGCGCACCACCCCATTTTTTTGAGCGATTAGTCCTCGAATTGCTCATGGCGATGGGGTATGGCGACCCATCCACGCCCGCCAAAGCGGTGGGTGGTGTTGGCGATGCGGGCATAGACGGGTATATTTATCAGGATAAGCTCGGCTTAGAAGTGGTGTATATCCAAGCCAAACGCTGGTCGCCCGATAAACCCGTTGGTCGCCCCGATATTCAAGCCTTTGTCGGCAGTTTGTTGGGTGTGGGTGGCAAAAAAGGGGTGTTCATCACCACATCGCGCTTCTCGCAATCGGCGATGACTTATGCCGATGAACTGCAACATCTCAAATTGGTGTTGATAGATGGATCTCGCCTCACACAGTTGATGATAGAACACAATGTTGGTGTGGTGATTGAAAAACAATACACCATCAAAATGGTCAACCGCGAAAAATTCGGCATATAGGAGGCACAATGAGCAAACCGCTTACATGGCTATTGGCTATCGGATTATTGATTATCGTCTTTATTGGCGCGATTCCATTGCACTATGTCACCTTCACCTCACGGGTGGCGGGGATGAATGATTATTTATCGCGGTGGGAAGGCGCACGCTCATTTTTTATCGATGGTGTTAGCCCTTATAGCGACCAAGCCACCTTGAATATCCAAACGCGCATTTATGGCAAAGCCGCCGAAGGCGAACAAGATCCCGGATATTTTGTGTATCCGTTTTATACCGTGTTCTTTGTCTTGCCGACTGTTTTTGTCGATTATGCGTGGGCATCAGCGATATGGATGGTCATCCTCGAAGCCTGTTTGCTCATCACGATGGTGCTGTTGCTCAATTTTTATCGATACCAACCCAAACCGTTGCTGTTTGCCTTCATCATGCTCTTTGCCTTGCTCGATTACCCCGCAGGACGTGGGTTATTTTTGGGGCAACTGAGTCATGTGGTGTACCTACTACAAATTTTTGTCATATGGGCGTTGTATAAAGGTCATGGATTGTGGGCGGGAATCGCCTTAGCCTGTGCTACGCTCAAACCGCAAATGACGTATATGCTCGCGCCATTATTGTTGTTATGGGCGTTGCGCTATCGGCAATGGCATTTTATGGGCGGATTTTTAGGCATGTTCGCCCTGTTGATGGGTATCTCTTTCATCCTACAACCCGACTGGTTCGGCGATTGGGTGAATCAGGTGCGGTTGTATCCGCAATATACCGCCATCTCGGTGCCAGATACAGGCTCGCCTGTGTGGATTATCGTCCAGTCGTGGCTGGGATTAGGCGACATCGCCGAATTCCTTATCGCTATGATATTCGTCCTCACCATGTTATGGGGGTGGTGGATGCTCATCATCCAAAAGCAATCTGAGCGCTTTTTATGGGTGGTGTCGCTCACATTGGTCGTCACCCATTTGGTGGCGCTCCGCACAGCCACACCGCATTTCGTGTTATTCAACCTGATATGGTTTTTCTATCTGGTCAAATTCAAACCCATAGGGGTGTATATCAGCCTGATGCTCATCGCCGTCAGCATGTGGGCATTGTTCTTGATAACCATAGACGGCAATCAGGAACATCCGATTATGTATATCCCCATGCCCTTCTTCGCCTTTGCTT
>PGTJ01000675.1 GCA_002794515.1 Phototrophicales bacterium | reverse complement strand
TACAAACTACTCACCCATTCCCAAACATTGCCACTCATATCCATCGCCCCCACCCATGATATACCGCCTTCACGACTGCCTACAGGTGCAGTTCCGCTATTGCTATTGCCATCATACACCACATTATTCGCCATGAATTCATTCCCCCACGGATAGATTAGGTTCTTCGGTCCGCGTGCGGCGTATTCCCATTCGCGTTCTGTTGGCAATCTGCCACCGCGACGTTGCTCACAATAATCACGCGCCTCAAACCATGTGATTCTTTCTATAGGCAAATCATCCCCTTTGAAATAATTTGGATTAGCTTTCCGCCCCCCAAATTGGGCGAATTGCGCTTGTGTCACCTCATATTTATCTATCCAGAAGGGTTCATCAAAACATTGTTCATGGACGGGTTGCTCATCGCTATCACCATCATCGCTACCCATCATAAAACAGCCTTTTGGCACGAGTACCATCACCACACCATCAAATTCTTGCTCAACCGGTGTCCATTGCTCGTTGGTGGTGATATTTGCCCCGCCTGCGTATCCGGGTGGTATGGTTGGTGTCGGGCTGGGGGTTTGGGTCGGTGTGTTGCTCGGTGTGTAAGTGGGTGTGTAAGTG
>PGTJ01000115.1 GCA_002794515.1 Phototrophicales bacterium | reverse complement strand
TCACAATAGTAGATATCAATCTCGCCTGTGAGCGGGGTTTGACCTGCGCTCAAGCGGAGCGGGATGCGCATCTCTGGGTCTGTGAGCGGGATTTCGGGAGAAGACACAAAGCTCAATGTGCTGTTATAACCACCAAAACGGGCATAACTAGGCGCAAGTGAATTGATTTTGTATCCATCGGGCAAAATGAAACGCAAAACCAGCTCACCATCACCCGTTGCCAGCGCCTGACGTGGCACAGTGAGGACATCGTTCATGGCGATATTCCCGCCGACCACTGTCACCCGTTGGGCGATTTGCAATTTTTCGGGATTGGGAAAGACGACCGTGCTGACTATGTTGGTATTCAGGTCTATCACACGAATGGCATGGTTATTGGTATCGGCGACATACAATTTATGATCGTGGTATTTTACATCGGCGGGTTCATCGAATTGGGCGATGCTCGAATCGCCATCGACAAAACCGCCATTGCCACCTAATCCGAATAATGTGATGGTATTCAAAGTTTCATCCACCGCCTTAATTTTGTGATTATAGGTATCGGCGATGTATATCGTGCCATCAGGCGCGCCCGTCACACCCAACGGATGTTGGAGGCGTGATGTGCCGACAGCACCATCCACATCACCAAATTGGAACAGGTTATTTTCGAGTGTGCCAGAGATGGTCATCACGGTATTGTTGGTATAATCGGCAACGCGCACCGTACTCGATTCAGAATCGGCAAAATAGAGCAAGCCATCGCGGAAATATAAGCCACTGGGTTGCGCCAATTCAGATGTGTCGAGGCGGGTATTGAGCATGGCTTCACGTCCATTGCCGACCGATACCCGCATGATGTTGGTATCGAGGTTCATCTCCCAAATTTGATGTGTACCTGCGCTGGCGATGAACAAGGTGTTATCTGCCCCAAACGCCACATCCCACGGGCTTCGCATATCGAAGGCGCGTGACTCACGAATACGTGACGAAAACGACAAGATTAAATCGCCCCGTGTACCTGTGCCTGCCAACACTTCAACGGTGCGATTGGTCAAATCCAACACGCGAATGACATGATTTTTGGCTTCGGCAACATATAGCTTATCCCCTTTGATCGCCATGCCATGCGGTTGATTAAATGTGGCAGTGGCGAAATCACCATCATCCAAACCACTCACACCTGTGCCAATCACATCTAACACTTCGTAGGTGGTTAAATCGGCGATGATAATGCGATGATGCCCACTATCGGCGATGAACAGGCGGTTCTGATCGGGGTCAATCAAGATTTTGCCCGGAAATGCCAGCGCCGATGGCACAACGGTGTTGCGAATGGGCGCGATGGGCAATGGTGTGCGATCGATTTCGCCCAATTCATCAAAATACATGACCATCCCGCCGATGATGGTATCTAACACATCCAACGGAATTTCGCCCGCATCCGCCGCCAACACATTGCCACGCGGGTCGGCGATGACGATGGTGGGCCAAGCGCGTGCGCCATACAAGCGCCATACCCGAAAATCGCTATCGTTGATAATCGGATGGTCAATTTCGTAGCGGGTAATAATCTGACGGATGTTATCGGTCTCGCCTTCATTGGCAAACTTTGCCGAATGCACACCGATGATGACCAGTTCATCGGGATATTTTTCTTCGAGTGCTTTGAAAACGGGGAGCATATGGATGCAATTGATACAGCCATACGTCCAAAAATCGAGCAAGACCACCTTGCCCCGCAAATCTTCAACGCGCAACGGCGCAGATACATTGAGCCAATCGATCCCTTCTGGAAAAGGCGGAAGTGGTAAATCGGTACGTCCTTCAAATTGTTCTTTGGTCACACGATCTCCTTGTTGTGCATTGGCGATGCTCATGGTCAACATCAACACAGCATATATCGCCAAAAAATAGCCTATCTTACGCATATGTCTACCTCAATATATACACGCTTTTTGCCCATTAAAACGCATGATTTGGTGAAATACAGGTAAAACGGATAAGAGGCGGGTTAATAAAATGATGCGATAGGTCACGCCCTGATTTTGTGTTATAATGCGTATACATGTATGAACGAGGATTATAAGATGCTGACTAAACATCCCGATATTTCTGAAGACTTTTTAGAATTTCTGATTGAGCGATTATCACCTGAAGATATTATCAGCTTCAAAGTTTCTCCAGAAACACAAGCACGCGCAGATGAGCTTACAAAGCGAAATAAATCAGGCGAGATTACACCAAGCGAACACGCCGAATTACAACGAATGATGGATTGGAATTCAACCCTGTCACTCCTAAAAGTACGCGCCATGAAAATTCTCAAAGAGCAGAGTCGTGACGATCAAAGCTAAAGATAGGGATTTTATCAGACAACGCGCCAATAATCGGTGTGAATATTGTCAAAAACCTGATTTTATAACCTCTTTTAGTTATCAAGTCGATCATATCATTTCTAAAAAACATGGTGGTTCAGATAATCTGGATAATCTAGCATGGGCATGTTTTGAATGTAATAATGCTAAAGGTGCTGACATTGCCGCTTATGACCCAATAACCAATATGCTCGTGCCACTTTATAATCCACGTACACAAATCTGGGATGACCAATTCAAGATTGATAATACGGGATTTATCATCGGGAAGACGGCTATTGGTCGTGCAACAGTGACCATATTGAACATCAATAGAGAGACAGAAGTAGCACTTAGACAGGGGCTAATTGAACTAGGAAACTGGTAAAATGGCGATAGACCACATCATCAATTACGATTGTGTCCCCAAGCGGACGCTCAGCACACAAGGCATTTTAGAACGCATCAAGGGTGAAGAACGCGCCAACACCATCATCGCCCTGTTCCGCAGAAATGGCGATGACCGTCCCCCCAGCCAAATGGGATTTGAATTCACCCGTCGTACACCATCGGGCGATGAAGAGACGATGGTCGTGGTCGTCCAAGATTTGCTCGATGCCGCCCAAGACCTTGTGCCAGTAGAACATCATTGTCAGGGGTGTCCTGCAAACCGCACCAAACGGCGGTTTGGGTGTATGGATTTCATCAACTACCCCATCAGCGCCACCGCCGAAAAATGGCTGATCGAGCGCCTGCCTGTGCCAGATGAACCGCTCATCTGGTTATTGCTCCGTCAGGGGGTGAAAGAATTCAAATATGATGGCGAAAGCATCCGCCCCATGCGCGAGGCATATGGCATCTATTTTGAAAATCCGATGGCGCTGACGCGCAAATTGGGCGAATTCAGCATCGATAGCAATCAGTTATTCGAGATGATTTTCACCGTTGGCAATGTCAATCCCAATCATGGCGCATTGTTGTTGTTATTCCTCCACGCCATTCCACGCGATATTGAAGCCGATGATATTATGAGCATTGCGCCAGCCACACCACAAAAAATCGCCAAGTTGCCCTTTTTATTCAAACCCGAAAAAGGGGATGATACCAGCATCGCCGATTTGAAAGGCTTTTTACATGCCTTATATATCGCATGGACGTTGGATGTGAAGCTGGTGTTGGATGTTTAACGGGCGATGCTGAACAAGGTTGCCCGTCCATCTTGGTCTGGTGCGCGTGCGGTAATGGGTAGGCGCTGATACGGCGGGGTGGTATCGTACATGCCGATGAGCAACAGATAATCTCCCGATAATAGATCATGGGGGATGACGATCGGGTCACGATAGATCGTCCCAATTTGCCATGTGCTGGTGCTGATTTGTCCTTCGGCGATCGGATGGTCTAAAATCGCCCCATCAGGCGGGGCATCTAAAACGGTGGTGATGTGCGTCAGCACCTGATATGGGGCATCGGTTTGGCGCAACGCCTGCCAATAAAGGAGCAATACATCATCGCCGAGCCAGCTATACCCCACCAATCGCGCTATATCGCCCATTTGAATATCGGATGCAGTATCAATCTCGGCACGGTCTACATCCCATTTGCGGAACAAATCTAAACCCTGCCACGCAATTGGGATGCGCTGAGCGTGCATCTGCAAATAGGTTTGCACATCGCCCGTGCGCGCACCATTCAACAAAAAGATGCTACGGTGTTCATCTAACAGCCCAGGCAAATACGTTTCAATGGGCGGGTTATCTTCGGGGATGAAGAAGATGTTGATATCACCACGATGATAATATTCCAGCGCAGTGTCGCTGGTGTCGTTGATAATCACATCATCCGCCGATGAACGCGCCTCGACCAACGTCATCAATCCCCGCCAATCGAATGATTTTGGCGGGTCGGTATAAAAATAAGCATATACATAGAAAAGGCATATCAGGCATATCGCCAACATCATCGCAAAACGATCGATATAGCGGTTGGCTTTGGATGGGGCATATAAACCGATTCCTTGCACACTGATTAAGATGAGGGCGGGTGTGACGGCGATCACATAACGGGGCAAAAATACGGCTGTAAAATGGGAGAGGATAAATAACATCGCCAATGGCAATATCACCCAACCCCATAATAATGCACGGGGCGATTTAGGCAATAAAATGAGAGCGATGACCAAAGCCATGTTCACCAATATATGATTCAACATGCCCCCCACCCATAAAGTTGGGATGAATTGGGTGAATATCGCCTCGAAATTGGCGGTGGTGGCTGTGCCAGCATAATCACGCCCGAATAACACAACATATGTTTGCAAGGCGAGCGGGATGAGCATCACGCCAATCATCATCCAGATGCGTAAAAATTGGGCGCGTTTTTTGGGGTGGCTGAGCATCACATAAATCCACTGCACCACGACCATGAATAATTCAAAGTAGTATAGATAGAGGGTGAAGGTTTGACTAATGACATACATCCACCAGCGCGGTTTTGCATCATGCAACGCACGATGGAGCAAATAGATATTCAGCACAGTCAGGGTGACATATAACCCATATTGACGCGCATCTTGAGCGTGCCATATCAAAAACGGATGGACTGCCCACAACACACCCGCCGATAATGCCACATCCCAACGGATATATAAGCGTTTTGCTAAGGCAACGATGAGCGCCGTCCCCAGCGTATTGGCGAGGACAGAAAAATAACGCAGAGCAAATTCGCTCACGCCCGCCCCCAGCGACCACGCCCAATAGACCACCATAGAGGCGGGATTGGGTTCATATTCCAGAAAAAACAGCCACCGTTCAGAAAAAGGGGCGTTCGTCCAGTGGATGGCGGTGAAGGCTTCATCTCCACGCAGTGGCACAACATCTAACCGCCAAATCCGCAGTACAAATGCCACCATGATGACACATGGCAGGAGGAGATAAAGCCATTTGTATGAACGAACCATCACAACCGTGTTTAGTCGAGGATTTGCGCGTAATCTTCTATCATCTGCCACACTTGTTGCACGGGAATGGGCTTGAGGAAGGCGGCATTACATCCTGCTTCCATACACATATGCTCATTTGTCACCGATGTGATGGCGATGATGGGCAAGGTCAGCCCTTCAGAACGGATCGTCCGCACAAAATCTAAGCCTGTCATCTGACCCGCCAACTCCACATCCACCAAAATCAGATGTGGGTCGTCTTCATTAAAGTGAAATAGGGCATCTTCGGCTGTGGCATAAGTGTGCAGGCTATGATTACCGCTCGATGTAATGCGCTCAATCAGAGAACGATTGGGAATATTGTCTTCAATATATAGAATCCGCATAGTGATAATATCCTAGCTACTTGACAGTTTATAATGCCTACCATCTTAGCATTATATCCCGCATTATAACAACGGGGATTTTTCCATTTGCTGATATTCACATACCACTTCGTTCCAAGCCTTACTCAAGCGTCGAAAACCTTCTTCGATATCGGCAGGTTTATGGATGCCATAATTGATACGAATTTTGTAATTTCCGCCACCATTATTGGTATAGAACAAATTCCCAATGGCATACGCCACATGTTGCTGAATAGCGGTGATATACAATTCGGCGGCGGTGGGTCCGTTGTGTGGCAATTCTATCCACAAAAATAATCCACCTTCTGGGATGTTCCATGTACTACCTTCGGGCAAATGGCGCTCGGCGGCGACCAGCGCGGCATCGCGCCGACGGAGCAGTTCACGATTATTGCGTTCGAGCTGTCCGCCTAATAAGCCACTCTCTAGCATGAGGTGAATCACCCGTTGATTCAAGCCCGGTGTCGAAATATCGGCGGCTTGTTTGACGCGCACTAAGCGTTGATAGTATGTGCCATCGGTGATCAGATAACCAATGCGAATGCCGGGCAAAAGCATTTTGGTATAACCACTGGCATGAATGACAATGCCCGTATCATCTAACGCCTTAAGCGGTGGGAGCGATTCGCCCGCAAAACGGAATTCATGATAAATCGCATCCTCTAACACAGGGATATTATATTCATTGGCTAAATTCAATAATTGCCTGCGCCTGTGGATGGGCATGACATGCCCCGTGGGGTTCTGAAAGGTCGGCATGACATAAATCAGCTTTGGGGAATGGTCGATGATGAAATTTTCGAGGTGATCGAGCCGAATGCCTTCTTCATCGGTGCATACACCATGAATTTGTACACGCCGTGTGCGGGCAATATCTAACATGCCGATATAAGTCGGGTTTTCGGTGACGAGGATATCGCCCTCAGAGAGCAACGCCTGAATGACCAAATCTAACCCCTGTTGTGTGCCACCTGTGATGAGGACATTATTGGGGCTACATTGAATACCCAATGCGCTGACATAATCACGCACAGCACTGCGTAATGGCGCATAGCCTTCTGGCACTTCGTAATTGAGTGCCGATGCGCCGTCGCGGTCTAAGACTTGATTGATGGCATCGCGCAAATTTTGCATAGGGAAAAATTCGACTGGTGGCGACCCACTGCTAAAACTGATAACACCCGGTTTACGTGCCATCCGCATCATCTCGCGCAATGAATTATCTGGGGCAATATTCTCGGTGACGGTATTCATCACAGGCACAACTTTTTCGCTGGTGGGGTTGGGATTTGTGCCATTACCCTCTTTCGAGACGAATGTCCCGCGTCCAGCATGGGCGCTCAGATAACCTTCTGCACGTAATTCGGCGTAGGCATTCACCACACTAATACGGCTGATATTCAATTGTCGCGCCAAATCTCGACTGGCGGGCAGGCGTGTGCCAGGGGGCAATTCGCCACTTTCAATTTGTGACCGAATCGTGCGTATCAATTGCCGATAAATCGGCTCTTCGCCTTCGCGGTCTAACGCAACCAATAGTTGCGATGGATTAAACATGGTTACTCCTGTTTGTATTTATCTGGGTTTGATAGTCATATCCCGCGTGTTATATCTATTTTATACACACATTCACAAATAAAGTCGTAAGATTGTTTCCAATTAGTTCCATTTTGGACTTATCAGGTGAAGTGCAAATGAATTTTAGCTAAAAATTGTTAAAATGTCGTGGAGATAAGCACAAAATGCACAACGGGTTTGACATAGCAAACCCGTATGACCTCCCCTTAATTGCTATTGATTAGGAGATGCTCAAAGC
>PGTJ01000044.1 GCA_002794515.1 Phototrophicales bacterium | reverse complement strand
GCGCTCTATCGCCGATTTTCATCTTGGTGGTCGCCAAGACCAATTGGCACAAGTCCAACAAACATTATCGGGATTGTATCGTGTCGAGACACCCACCGACATTTTATCGGCACAAGCGGCACAGGTCTTTAACACCATCAATCAGTTACAAGACATCGCCGAGCAAAATTATACCCCCCAATATGGCGCACAATATCCAGAGAGCGAATTCGGTTATGGATTGCGCCAAATTGCCCAGCTCATCAAAGCCGATATTGGCTTAGAGGTGGCATGTGTCGATAGTGGCGGGTGGGATACGCACGATGGTCAAGGCAGTGTGGATGGCGAAATGGCATATCTGCTCGATGATTTTGCACAGGGTCTCGCCGCCTTTTATGCCGATATACAAGATCATATTCATCGTGTCACCGTTGTCACCATGAGCGAATTTGGGCGCACGGCATCAGAAAATGCTTCTGCTGGCACAGATCACGGACGCGCCAGTGTGATGTTCGTCATGGGTGGTGGCGCAACAGGTGGTGTATATGCCGATTGGCGTGGTCTGACCGATGATGTCATGGATGAGGGCGATCTCGCCGTCACCACCGACTACCGTGATATTTTGGCAGAGTTGTTGATTAAACGAGTCAAAAATACAGCAATTGACCAGATATTCCCAAATCATCATGTGAATCTACATGACCTTTTTGTAGAATAAATCACATGATTGCATTTGAACGTATTGTGCGCCATATCCCCGTCATGTTCGCATTTTGTGCCATTTTGCTCTTGGCGGGGTATATGCGCTTTATGCATGTCGCGGATAATCCCGCGTGGTATACCGATGAAGGCACGCATATCAGCATCGCCCATCATCTGTTGCAGGGGCGTGTGCAATATTTCGCCGTGACCGATTCCATGTTGGTATTCGCCCGCCCGCCGTTGTTTCATGCCTGTTTGGCGGTCGTCAGCGCCATTTTGGGCGAGGGCATCGCCACGTTGCGCGGATTCACGGCGGGTCTGGGTGTTTTGGCAACCGCATTGGTCTTCATGCTTGCCTATGCCTTTTATCCCACCAGAAAGGCAGGTTTTGCCCTATGGGTGGCATTTTTATATGCCGTGTATCCACAAGCTATCCTCTATACGCGCTTTGGATTTAGTTATGCCTTGCTCACACCATTGGTGTTGCTCATCGCCCTATTGCTCACACGGCATATCCAAACAGGGCGGTGGAATAGCCTTGCCTTAGCGGGGATATTGGCGGGCATCGGCTTATTGGGCGATATCATGATGGGCGCGGTTATCATCGTAGTCGGGGTTTTCAGTCTATTTCGGTCGCCCAAAATGGTGATATGGCTACTCCCGCTCATGGCGTTGCC
The DNA here is from genome assembly GCA_002794515.1 of Phototrophicales bacterium. GTDB lineage: Bacteria > Chloroflexota > Anaerolineae > Aggregatilineales > Phototrophicaceae. Next base: position 11,740 of record PGTJ01000044.1, on the reverse strand, counting down.
GTTTGGCATTTATGCCGGCATTTTGGGGTTATTGCATCCATCGGCATTATTCTTCGACCTGAATTTCACCCTCAATCGGCTGGGGGGCATCCCCATAACACGCCAATTGAACACCATTGCCGAAAATTTGACCATGCTCCTCTCGACTGATTTATGGTTTCCGTTGGGCATGGTGGGCATCTTCCTCATCCGACCACCCGCCTTGCGCGTGGTGTGTATTGCCTTGCTGTTGTTGCCGATAATCATCATCGGGCGCACGGTGGCATTATTTCATCTGAGCCTCTATTACATGAGTCCGTTGTTCCCACTGTTGATACTCGGTGTCGCCAGCCTGACGTGGACAGGTGGGGCATATGTCATCAGCAACGCCATGATGTTATTTGAGCATATGCGTTATATCCAAAAGATGCCTATTCGTGTCCATGAGCTATTGGCGGGCGGGATGTATATGTTGCTCATCGGTGCACCGTTGTTTTTCATCAACCAACATATGCTCAATGGCATCCATACGCGCATCCAAACCGCCATAGACCCCTTTTTGGTGGATAGCGCCGATGGTGAGGCGGTTATCGCTTATTTTGAGGCGCAAGATACCGCCGATAAGTTGATATTGGCTTCTCCGAGCATTGGATGGGCGCTCGAAGTGTATACATCTGCCCATGTCGCCGATTGGCAAATGCACATCGCTTATATCGGTTATGATGCAGTGCATTTGCCTCATGATTTGCCTCATGAACGATATGCCTTCATCCCCACTGTCGACCATGCCGATTACGTGGTCATCGATAACATCTGGCGCAATTGGGGCAATGTGCATATCCCCCAGGCGGTTGTGTTATATCAGACGGTGGTCGATACGTGGGAATTGGTCTATCGGGCGGGGACGCTCGATGTGTATGCCCGTCCGTGAGCAAGTTGCGTTATAATAGAGAAAATTATTGTTTATTTGAGGAGCAGTTTAGATGAAAATTCGTGTGGATTGGGATAATCCCGAACAGACGGTGATTTGTTGGCATTTTGAGCCAGAATGGGCGTGGGAAGATTTTTATATGGCGGCGGGCATCTCGGTGGCGTTGCGGAAAAATGCCACGCATGGCAAGCCGATAGCCCTGATTTTGCATACCGGCGAGACAGCCCCACATCGCGGGGCGGCGCTCACCCATACACAAAATGCCTTGCTCATCAAACCCGATGGGCGCGATGTGATTGTGGTGGCAGGCACACACCCGTTCACCCAACGGGTGGTGCAGTTGTTTCGGCAATTATATGGCGAAATGGCAGATGTCAATTTGGTCGATACACTCCAAGAAGCCCGTGCGTTCATCATCCAACGGCGCGAAAACACGGGCGATACCCAATCATGAAGCGGGTGTTTTGCGCTTATCCCAAAAGGCTTGTACATGGGCGATAATCTTTTGAATTTCGGCATCATATTCGGGCAATAAGCGGTTCAAATCGCGCAATGTGTTGATCATCAATTCCAAAGGATAATCACCATCGGCAGGGGCGATATGCAGAGCGGTATCTAAAATTGCCCATGCTTCGGCAAATTTGCCTTGTGCTACGCGGGATGTGACCAAATCGGAATGCGCCCAAAAGTTATCCACTTCGGCATAGGCTTCACCTTGTGCGAGGCGCTCGACTTCGGCATACGTTTTGAGCATTTTCTCGCGGTCGCCAGTCATTAGATAGAGCAGGGCGAGGTTGCTGAACGGATACGATGAACTTTTGGTGGCTTTGGTGGCGCGTTCATATTTATCAATGGCTTCTTTGATCAGACCACGCCGTTTATATAACCCGCCCAATGCACCCCACCACGACTCGCCATCTTCATCAATGAGCGTGGGCGAGGTTGGCAAAACGCGCAAAAAATATCCTTCAGATTGATTATAAAAATTATCGCGTTCTTGGCGTGTTTGTTGGCTCTCGTTGATTAACCCCTGCTTTTCTTGTTTATTCGCCAGCGAATCGAGCTTATCGCCTTTGCGCCGATACACATATCCCATCGCCGCCACAGCTTGTTCAAAATCGGGGTCGAGTTGTAATGCCTTCTCGATATGCTGTTGGGCATCATCTAAATCGCCTTTTTGTGTGAAGACATATCCCAAACGATAATGGGTGATGGGGTTGCTATCATCCAATTTGAGGGCGCGTTGATAGGTATCGATTGCCCCCTGATAATCTTGTGATTTATATTGACGGTCGGCGAGCAACAACATAGACAGGGCGAGATTGGCGTTGGCGCTACGTTTTTGCACCGTATTGCGTAATTCTTCTGTATTTTTGTCGAATGCCTTAAAATATTCATCCATTTGTGCTTGGCGTGTTTTCACATCGGTCTCGAATTTTTCTTTGGCTTCTTTGAGTTCGTTTTGTGCCGAATTCAACCGCGAAAACCCAAACAACCCAGCAATAACGGCGATGACAGGGACGATAATGCCCAAGATGATGCCCACCGCGCCGCTGGTCGCCTCGAACAATCCGAGCAGGTTGAAGGCGAGGTCATTCGCCCGTTCTGCCTCATCCAACGCATTTCTGGCTTCTTGGAGCATGGCTTTTATCTCATCGGCAGTGGGTGCGGGTGGGGTGGGTTCTTGTGCCGAGACGGGCAACACGACCGATATCAGCACCACCAATATCACGCTGAGTTTCAGGTAACGCATATCGATTAACCCTTTCATGATGAACGTCCTAAAAATTTGAGGCTTAATTTTTGCCGAATGGCATCGGGACCCTCGCGTGTACCGACCAATTGAATATCACCGCCACGTAAAATGGCTTTGAGGATGGTCTGGGTGACGCGCCCCGTCCGAAAGGCGGTGGAGATTTCATCGGCGGCGCGTCCACTACCATCGAGGACGATAATGGGCAATTTATGTTTATCGCGGGTAGTCGCCAAATAAATCTCTTGCATGGCGATTTTGCCCCCGTTAATCAAAATGCCCACGGCGGGTTTGCGCGTGGTCGTGCCTGCGCCACTCATCGTCATGGTCAGGTTGATGATCATCTCGCTCTCCGCGCCCCATTCATCCCCTTCGACCAGCACAAAATGGGTGTGACCATCTTCTAACTCGGCTTGCGCTTTGGGATTGGGGTAATCTGGAAATGAGACCAATCCCAAAGGCGATACACCCAATAACGGAAATTGGTACTTGTTGCGGATGCGAATATCGCCACACATCTTCATAATGCCCGATTCTGTGCCACCATCAATGACGGTGATGCTGTTTTGTTCAGCAAATAGCGCCACCGCTTCCATCATCCGTTCTGTTTGTTGTTTGTCGTAATCGCTCATGCCCGATGCGCCACCACTGATGAATAGAATTGGTTGTGGGGGGTTGAATCCGAGCGTCCGCAATAAAAAGGCGGGGTGTTCATGAGGCTTTGCGCGAATCGCCCGTGCCGTATTGCCATTGGGGAATTTTATGGTGAAAAGTGTATTGAGATGCGGTAGACTACTCATATCCTGTTTCTTTATCCTATCACTTCGCCCACCAGACCGAACAAGAGAACTATTATGACTGCACCTTTTTACGATGATTTACTGGCATGGTATGACCAATCTGTCCAACCGCTCCCATGGCGTATCTTGCCACAAGATCGCGCCCATCTCGTGCCTAATCCCTATCATGTGTGGTTGTCTGAAATGATGCTCCAACAAACACAGATAGAGACCGTCATTCCCTACTATAATCGTTTTATCAATACCTACCCAACTATCCATGACCTCGCCAATGCACCTCTGGATGAGGTCTTAAAATTGTGGGAAGGCTTAGGTTATTATAGCCGTTGTCGCTATTTACACCAAACGGCAAAACGCATTTCTGACCAAAATGGGCAATTTCCCCCAACTATTGAGGGATTATTGGCATTGCCCGGTATCGGGCGCTATACCGCAGGGGCAATCGCCAGCATCGCCTTTGATTTGCCCGCGCCCGTCTTGGATGGTAACGTCATCCGCCTTTTCGCTCGCCTGACCGATTTGGGCGATGATGTCACCTTGCCATCTACCAAAGAGGCGCTATGGGATTTGGCGAGCGCATGGATGCCCACCCAGCGCCCTGGCGATTATAATCAGGCGTTGATGATGATGGGGCAAACGGTTTGTATGCCCAAACATCCCAAGTGCGATAGTTGTCCGATACAGCGTCATTGTCGGGCATATGCTAACCGTACCCAACATGAACGTCCCGTTAAACCGAAAAAATCGCCCATCCCTCATTATGATGTCGCCGCGGGCATCATCATCGGGGATGATGGACGTATCCTCATCGCCCAACGCCCCAACGCGGGGTTATTGGGCGGATTATGGGAATTTCCGGGTGGTAAGCGTGAGGCTGGCGAGACCATGCCCCAAGCCCTCATCCGCGAATTGCACGAAGAGTTGGGTATCATGGTAGAAGTGGGTGACTTGTTCATCAAAGTCAAGCACGCCTTCACCCATTTCAAAATCACCCTTCATGCTTATATTTGTAAAATTATCTCTGGCACACCGCAATTGCTCGGTGTGCAAAATGTGGCGTGGGTCACACCCGATGAATTTGGGCAATATGCCTTTGGCAAAGCCGATAGAGCCGTCATTCAGGCATTGCTAGAGCAAAAAAATCGGCTGTTTTAGCCCGTTATGGTGTGACCACTTCTAGCACATCGCCTGTTTCGATGTCCACCGTTGCCACAATGACCACCGCATCATCCACCAAAAAGGCGACCCGCCACATATCTCCTTCAAGCCGTTCAGAGGTGGTTGTCCATGTGCGTCCACGCAATGCCAGCCCGACTTGGCTGTTGGCGAAGGCGATATTAACCGCTTTGGCTTGTGTATCTTGTAGCCACTGGTCGTAATCGGGCAAATCGGGGAAGTAAATCCCTGTCAGTTGCGGGTTGTTTAGGTTGGTGGGCAAATAGCCATCCTCAAATTGTACTGTTACCCATAGGGCATATTCACCTGCGGCGATATAAACACCCCATTGATCGTCCCAGCCATTATAATCGACATAATAATCGTAGCTGGCGGGGTTATCTAGCAATTCTAAAATATCAGGATGACGACTCAGGTAATCTTTGAGGATGGGAATAACCGCCTCTTTTTGGGCATCTGTCGCGCTGATGTTCACATCCCACGAGTAAATGCGCCCCAATTCGGGGTTCACATCTGCCCAACCGATGCTCTCGTCATCGGCACTGGTGAAATACACACGCCAAATGCCATAGGCATTTTGGGTATTGAAGGTGACGGCGTTCCATCCACCAGCATACTCGGTGACGGTTTGTAATGCCGATGCGAATTGAGGTGAATTTGCCACCAGCGCAATCACCTCGTCATCAGTGAAATTGCTCTGTGCCGATGAAATATTTTGTTGCTGTGTTACAAAGCTACCCGCCACAAATGCCAATACGATCATCATGAATATGTGTAAGTTTTTTTTCATAGCGCATCCTTATCACTCTGATATATTCCGATTATATCGCAATATATCTTTATGCCATGCTTCCCCTTACCAATTACCTAACGCTTGACCTACGTGATCTTGTCAATTCATTTGAATATGGATTACTATGGCGGTGATAAATCGTAATAAGGATGACAGACGATGGTCGAAAAGAAAAATTACTATGAAGATGAACTGTTGCCAGAAGAGAGCAACGATTCGCTTGAAGATACACGCCCAACGGGCTTATTCCCCCAAATGAAAAGTGGTGGCAATCGATTGGTGGGCATGATGTTGATACTCATGGCGATTGGCTTCACCATTGGCACTGTGGTCGTGGTGTTGACCGCACCACCCACACCCAACACCCCTCCTAATATGATGACAAACACACCAGAACGAATCGCCCAAGTCACCGATATGCCCACACAAGCGGTTACGGTCACGACAGCGCCAGAGATGACGACCAATGACGGGGCATCGCAACCATTGCCCACCATAGATGCCCTCATCGCACAACAATTATTGGCACAGCCCATTTCATCAGAAATCAGCGCCATAGGTGGACAAGTTGGGCGTAACTTACTTGAACCGTTCACCATCATCCCCAACCGCCCACGTAACGAGATCATCCAATATACAGTGGCACAAGGGGATACTATCGAGAGCATCGCCGCTCGCTTTGGGTTGAAGCCAGAGACGATTGCTTGGTCAAATCCACGCCGAATCATTCAGGTATTGCGCCCTGGTGATGTGGTCAATATTCCGCCTGTCGATGGTGTGTTCATCAAGACATTTGGCAGTTCGACCATCGCCCAGATGACGCAACAATATAAATTGACCGATCCGTATATCGTCCTCGATTCGCCATATAATCGTGCTATCGTGCAGGAGCAATCGCTCACCCCACAATCGACCCCGCGCAACGGCACACCATTATTCTTCCCTGGTGGTCAGGCAGAAGAAATTGTGTGGCAAGTGGCGGTAGAGATCATCGAAAGCACCTCTGGCACGACCAACACCAATAATCCATCTGCACCACCACCCACTCCACGCGTGAGTTTTCAGCAAGGGGAGCGTGGTTCTTGTCCTGCCCAAGAAATTGTTGGTGGGGCATATTGGGTGAACCCGTTGAGCGGTGGATACACCATCACTCGCGGATACGCCAGTTGGCATCCAGGGATCGACCTCGCCGCGCCTGTTGGCACACCCGTCAAAGCCGCCAATAGTGGTCGGGTGATTTTTTCGGGATGGAATAGCTTTGGCTATGGTTACATGATAGCCCTTGTTCACGGACCGACCATCACCATCTATGCCCACCTGAGCGAATATTACACCAATTGTGGTCAAGATGTTGTGGCGGGGCAAGTGATAGGTGCTGTCGGTAATACGGGCAATTCATCGGGTCCACACCTGCATTTTGAAATTCGTGGCACACGGAATAATGCCACCCAAGACCCCGCAGGCATCATCTCGTTTTAGAAAATAATAGCGGGTGCATTTTTGCGCCCGCTTCCCCTCGTATATCCCCTATAAACTGATTAAAATGGGGCATCATCAATCAAAATAAGGGTAAAACAGCACAATGACCGATATGTTACGTCAGGGCGGAATCGCCATTTTAGATTTTGGTTCGCAATATACACAACTCATCGCACGGCGTATCCGTGAATTGGGCGTATATGCAGAGGTGTTTGCACACGATATTTCGGCAGATGAATTATCGGCACATGCGCCAAAGGGTATCATCCTCTCTGGTGGACCCAGTAGCATCTACGAAACCGATTCGCCCAAATTATCATCCACCATCCGCATCGGCGATATGCCCATGTTGGGTGTTTGTTATGGAATGCAACTCATGGCACAGGCATTGGGTGGCAAGGTGGTTGGTGGCACAACCCGCGAATATGGACGTGGGCGACTCATCCAGACGGGGCGTAACCCGCTATTTGGCGATTTGCCCCATGAAATGACGGTGTGGATGTCGCATGGCGATCATGTCGAAACACCACCGCATGGGTTTGAGGTGTTTGCTCAATCAGATAATGGCTTACTCGCCGCCATTGGTGATACATCGCGCCAGCTTTATGCAGTGCAATTTCATCCAGAGGTGCGCCATACCGAGCATGGCATGGCGATTTTATCGCACTTTGTGTTTGATGTGTGTCGATGTGAACCTAAGTGGACACCCACCGCTTTCATTGAAGATGCCACCGAGCGCATCCGCGCCCAAGTCGGCGATGGCAAGGTGTTATTGGCGCTTAGCGGTGGTGTGGATAGCGCTGTTGCCGCCGCGCTCATTCATCGCGCCATCGGCGATAATCTGGTGTGTGTGTTCGTCAATACGGGCATGATGCGAAAAGGCGAGCCAGAACAAGTTGTGACCGTATTCCGCGACCATCAGCACATGAATTTGGTCGCGGTCGATGCCACCGAACAATTTTTAGATGCGCTATCGGGGCAAATAGAACCCGAAGCCAAGCGCAAAATCATCGGCAAATTATTCATCGATGTATTCCGCGCCGAAGCCGATAAACTGACCGATGTTGCCTTTTTGGCACAAGGCACGATTTATCCTGATGTGATCGAGAGCGCCGCGGGGCATAAAACCGCCAAGACCATCAAAAGTCATCATAATGTGGGTGGGTTGCCCTCCGATTTCAAAGAACGCTTCACGCTGGTCGAGCCATTGCGCGATTTATTCAAGGATGAAGTCCGCAAAGTGGGCAGTGCATTGGGCTTGCCAGATAGCATCATCTGGCGACAACCCTTCCCTGGTCCGGGTTTGGCGATTCGGTGCTTGGGCGAGATCACCTGGGAACGCCTCGAAACCTTGCGTGAAGCCGATGCCATTTTCTTGGATGAACTGGCGAAAGCCGATATGTTGCACCCGCATGGCGATATTCCCGCACAAACATCACAATGCTTTGCCGTCTTATTACCCGTGAAAAGTGTGGGTGTGATGGGCGATAATCGCACCTATGAAGAGGTGCTGGTGCTACGCGCCGTTACCACCGATGATTTCATGACGGCAGATTGGGCGCGTATCCCGTTTGATGTGTTGGCGCGTGCCAGCAGTCGGATTGTGAACAGCGTGAAAGGGATTAACCGCGTGACGTATGACATCACCAGCAAGCCCCCCGCAACTATTGAGTGGGAATAAGGCGCTCACCGTCAGATGCTCAACACATGCTAAAATCGAGTCGTCGCCTATCGATGAAAGCCATAGGCAAAAATACGCCTGTTGAATGACCTGCTCACTATCTTATATAATCCTCTTGTATCATCAGATGAGGATTATAAATGGCATGTCGTTATTAGTCGCAAGTGAACTCTCGAAATTTTACGGACCCGATGAGGTATTCGCCAATGTTAGTGTGGATATTCCGCATCAATCGCGCATCGCGCTGGTCGGACCGAATGGTGCGGGCAAAACTACCCTGCTCAACATTTTGGCGGGCATAGATACCCCCACCACAGGCACAGTCACGACTGCGCGTGGCATATCCATCGGGTTTTTGCCCCAGCGCCCCGAAATGGCGGGGACGCATACCCTGTATGAAGAGGCGCTATCTGCCTTTGCATCCCTGCGCCAGATGGAAGCACAACTATCGCAACTCGAACACGATATGGCAGATCCCAAAAAACATAATCATGCCCTCAAGGAATATGGCACACTCCAAGAACAATTTGAACGCTTGGGCGGATATACCTATCCGAGCCGTATCAAAATGGTGTTGCAAGGTGTGGGGTTTGATGAAGCCGATTATGACTTATCGTTATCGGTCTTGTCGGGTGGTCAAAAAACACGCGCTCTGTTGGGACGATTGTTATTATCTGAACCCGATTTACTGATTTTGGATGAGCCGACCAACCACCTCGACATCAACGCAGTGGAATGGTTAGAGGGTTATCTGAAAGATTTCCCGGGCGCGGTATTGGCGGTCAGCCATGACCGTTACTTCATGGATAATTTTGCCACCACCATTTGGGAATTGGATTATGGCGCATTAGAGGCGTATCGGGGCAATTATAGCCATTATGTCATCCAACGCACCGAGCGCCATGAGCGCATCCTCAAAGAATATGAGGCACAACAAGAATTTATCGCCAAAGAACAAGATTTCATCCGCAAACATATGGGTAGTCAGCTCACGGCACAAGCCAAAGGCAGGCAAAAACGCCTCGAAACGATGAAACGGCGGGGCAAAATCATCGCCAAGCCACGCGGAGAACGCCGCGAGATGAATTTGCGCTTGCAAAGTGCTATTCGCAGTGGCGATAAGGTGTTGATGGCGAAAAATTTAGCCGTTGGTTATAGCGATGCCCCCGCACCATTGTTCGTCATCCCCGAATTGACGTTGTATCGTGGCGAGACCGCCGCCCTCATCGGACCCAATGGTGTGGGCAAAAGCACATTCCTCAAAACTGCCATTGGGCAATTGCCCCCGCTATCGGGCGAAGTGACGTTGGGCGCGAGTGTGCAAGTGGGGTACTTTGCACAAGCACATGAACGGCTTAATCCGAAAAATACGTTGGTGGATGAGATTATCGAGACCAAATACATGCCCGTCAGCGAGGCACGCAATTATTTGGGTGGATTTTTATTCACAGGCGATGATGTGTTCCGCACTGTAGATACCCTATCAGGTGGGGAACGCGGGCGCTTGGCATTGGCGAAATTATCTCTATCAGGGGCGAACTTGTTGCTGTTAGATGAGCCGACCAATCACCTTGATATTGATAGTCAAGAGGTATTACAAGAGGTGTTAGCCAATTTTGAAGGGACGATATTGCTGGTCAGTCATGATCGTTACCTGATAGATGCCCTCGCCACACAAATTTGGTCGGCAGAGGCGGGCAAAATGACTATTTTTAATGGCACTTACCGTGAATTTGTTGCTAGTCGCAACAATTTGCAGAGTTTATTAACACCTAATAAACCACCAGCAAATGGCAAATCAACACCCGCGCCCAAAGCCATACCCGCCAAAAAAGCGCATGGACTAAACCCATATCAACTCAAAAAACGCTTAGAAGCGGTGGAAAATCATATCCATGAGTTAGAGCGTAAGATAGACGAATTGCATCGTGCTATCGAATCTGCCAGCGCCAAAGGCGATGCGAATGCTGTCAGCGACTTAGGCGCACAATATACCCAAGCCGAAGCCGATTTAGAGAGCGCCATGTCCGAATGGGAACGTTTAATGGAATAAAGGATCAGTCACCATGCCACTCTTTTTTGAACGCAATAATGTCATGTTGTATCACGATGATTTCATCGTCTTGGATGAGCGCCTCTGCGCCTTATGTCATCGCACCTGTCGAGGTTATTGTGGTGATGTATAAAAATCGATGGAAAAAAGACCCCCGTCCAGACCGCCATTCGGATATTACCAAAGAAGAATTTATGGCATGGACAAATGGTGTTTGGACATTCAATGGTGAGAGCAAAAAGCGGATAGGTCATCCCGCGCCTTTTCCCCGTGAATTGCCACGTCGTTGTATCAAACTGTTTAGTTTTGTTGGCGATACGATATTAGACCCATTTGTTGGAAGTGGCACAACCTTATTAGAAGCGAACGATAATGGGCGCAGCGGTATTGGGTTTGATATTTCATTGGAATATTGCCAACTGGCACAAGAACGGTTAGAAGTTTCATGGCTACAAACATTAATTTTGGATAGCATTGATACACATATCACTGACTAAAAAGGATCTTTTTATGATGCACCCCATCACCATCAAACACATTGTTTTGCACCCCATCGCCATGCCTTTTGTCGAGGTACTGTATACCAGTTTTGGCGGGGAAGAATTTAAGTCGGCGATTATGGTCGAATTGCACACATCCGATGGTGCGGTTGGCTGGGGCGAAATCATCGCTGATGTGCGACCCGGATATGGCGCAGAGACCATGACTACCGCCTATCATATCGCCAGCGAATTTTTGCTCCCCCTGCTCATCAATCAGACCATCGCCCATCCATCCGATGTGTTGCGCCTGTTCAAACCTGTGCGCGGGCATCATCACACCAAAGCGGGCATAGAGGGTGCGGTGTGGGATGCCTTTGCCAAATCCAACCACATGTCGTTGGCAGATTTATTCAGCGCCAGCCTGCCCGATGGTCATTCATCACGCGGCTATGCCGTTGTCGGGGTGAGCATCGGCTTGAAGCCGACAATCGAAGATACGTTGGCGACCATCCAAAAACGGCTTGATGAGGGTTATCGGCGCATCAAATTGAAGATTAAACGGGGTTGGGATGTTGAGCTGGCGCGAGGTGTGCGCCACGCCATGCCCGATATC
>PGTJ01000249.1 GCA_002794515.1 Phototrophicales bacterium | reverse complement strand
TCGCCAAAAAGTCATATGATTGGGTTGAGACACCCGATTATGATATCGAACAATTCGCTTTTTCTAAAGATGGTCGCCTGATGGTGTGGGCGGTCAACGAGAATGGCGCATCGAAATTATATGGCAAAAATTTGCAGACCAATACCCCGATCAACATGCCCAATTTGCCGTTGGGTGTGGTGAATGGCATGGCGCTCAATCCAGATGCCACCCGCTTGGCGTTGGTATATGCCCGCCCAAGCCAAGCCAGCAACTTATATGAGGTCGATTTAGCCACAGGTGAGATGATCGAACTCGGTCAGAGTATGCTCGGTGGCATCGACCCACACGACTTCATCGAACCCGAAGCCGTGTTTTATGAGACATTCGATGGGCGCAAAATCCCCGCATGGCTCTATAAACCCAAAACAGTCGATGGTATGCGTTATCCTGTCTTGCTCTCCATTCACGGCGGTCCAGAGGCACAAGAACGCGCTACATACAACTATAATGGCTTGTATCAATATTTGCTCAATATCGGTTTTGGCATTTTAGCCCCCAATATTCGCGGTTCGACAGGTTATGGCAAAAGTTATCAGAAATTGATACACCGCGATTGGGGTGGGGCAGAATTGCGCGATATTGAACATGCCGCGCTGTATCTCCGAAGCCTCGATTGGGTCGATACCAACCGCATCGCTGTGTTTGGGGGAGTTTTGGCGGATTCGCCACCCTCAGCGCCCTGACGCGCTTGCCCCAATATTGGGCGGCGGGTGTGGATTTGGTCGGACCATCGAATTTAGTCACATTTGCCAAAGCCGTACCGCCGTTCTGGAAGCCGATTATGAAGGCGTGGGTTGGCGACCCCGATGAAGATTACGATATGCTCATGGAACGCTCGCCGATTACGTATGTGTCGCAATTGCGTGCGCCACTTTTGGTCATTCAGGGGGCAAAAGATCCGCGTGTGGTCAAAGCCGAAAGTGACCAGATGGTCGAAAAAATCCGCGCACAGGGTGGACATGTCGAATATTATGTCGATGAAGAAGAGGGGCATGGCGCAACACGACGCGAAAATATCATCCAGTGGACGGGTATGGTGGCTCGCTTTTTAGAAGAACAATTATTAGATTCGCCCCTTTCATCCTGAAACTTTTTGCAGAAAATCGCGTATAATCTTTAGATGAACATTTCTAAAGAGCGAGTAGGAGCAATTTGTATGGAAGACAATATGAACACCGAACAACCCATGACGGAAGATGAAAAACGCACCGCCTTTGAGACCTTCCTCATGCACCAAAAACGCGCCCTCGAAGAGACGGGCAAGGCGCTCGAAGCCCTGTTGCCCGAAGGATTTCGGGTGCATGGGAGCAACGCCAGCAAAGAATTTACCAAAGGCTTCAAGGTGTTGGTGAACGCCGCCATGCAAGAACTCCGCAAAGCGCGGAAATCGGGTGGGTCTGATGAGGCAGAAACGACACAAGCCCCCGATGATCAACCTGTATCGACCACTGGCAAGACCAAAGTGCGCGTGAAGCTCGATTAGCTTGTGCGGTTCGTGGGTATATCGAATATCCGCCAATATCGCTAGCGGGGCAAAAGCCGAATCAGATTGAGAACACCCTCGTCTATGGCTACAAAAGCCGATGGCGAGGGTGTTTTTGGGTTATTTCATCCCATAACGCATCTTTAGCACGGCATCAAACCAACGGCGGGGCAGTAATCGTTTGATGAATATGGCTTGATGTGCATCTACGCCCACAATATAGGCGGCTTTGGGGCGCTTGGCGGTGAACGCATGGGCGACTTTAGTCGCCACTTTATCGGGTGATATGCCCTGACTCGCCCATTTCATGCCCACATCAATCGAGTTTTTATAATTTTCGGCATACAAATAGCGCCCTTCGGGTGGCAGTTCATCCAGCAATTCGGTGGCTTGGTCTTCAAACTTATCCCATATCGGCGTGGCGATAGACCCCGGCTCCACCGCCGAGACATGCACACCCAATGGCGCAAGTTCTAACCGTAACACATCGCTAAAGGCTTCCATCGCATATTTCGACATGCAGTATGGTCCAGAGAAGGCGGTTGCCACCCGTCCGAGCATGGAGGTGATGTTCACAATTCGTCCTTTGGCTTGGCGGATGAGGGGTAATAACGCCTGTGTGACTTGGATATGCCCGAATAAATTCACCTCTAGCTGACGGCGAATCTCGCTCATCGGCACAAATTCCAGTGGACCCGATACGGCGATGCCCGCATTATTCAGCAAGCCGTATAATCCAACCCCGTCCAATTCTTTTTTCAGCCGTTCTGCCACATCCACCACCATGTCGTGTTTGGTGATATCCAGTGGCAGAATGCTGATGTTCACATTTTTGAGCGCTGTTGTATCTTCGCTCGGCAATACGCCCGCAATCACCTTGAAATCCAATTGCGATAACTTCAGCGCACTCGCCAGACCAATCCCCGTAGATGCCCCCGTGATGAAAATCGTCTTTTTGCTCATGATGTTTATTTTATGCCTCTTTTAAGATGCCTGTTATAAATGTGATCGCACATACCCCATATAATATAACCGACAGCCAAATTTCGCCATTCACATAAAATAATGTGCCACTGATGAACATCGCCGCAAAGAAAATAGACCGACTGGTATTGCGTGTTTCTTTTTCGATGCGCCGTAATTGTTGCCGTTGCGCCACGCTCATCTCGGTGATGACCCGAATTTCACCCGCCTGCAATTTCTTCATCGTCTCATCGGTTCGCAAAATGGCAGGGAATACACGGCGCACTAACTCTTCTGCTAAACCGCGTAACACTTTCGCCCCGTTACCACTGAATAGGCTTTGTAGGGTGGTGGTATTGGCGAGTGTGCGCGGGTCGATGATGCCTGTGCTGACACTGCGATTCGATTTGGGGATGTCGATGCCAAATCCTCGCGCCAAAAGGGTCTCTGTGTAGGGGATAAGTTCTGTCCATGGGTTGTAATCTTCATCCAATAATGTACACATGCCTGTGAGGATGCTGATGGTGCGCCCTAGATAAATGAAATCTTGTGGGATATAAAACGGCATATCGAAGATCAGGTCGTTGAATTCATCACCAATTTCCGACAGTTTATTCAGGTCTAGTGTGCGAAGTTCGGACATGCTCAAGCCCCAAATTTCATCGAATGCCGCTTGTGTCGCCTCGATGATGCGGTCGGTATCTGCCCCTGGCAACAAAAAGCCCAGTTTTTCGTAACTTCTGACCATCGCCCGCACATCTCGGTTCAAGACGGCGTGCAGGGTTGTCACCATGCCATCGGCAATTTCGTGGCTGAGCGAACCCGTCATGCCAAAATCGATGAAGATGAGTTCAAACGGTGTTTCTTGTGTTGGGTCATCATTGGGCAAGGGGCGTACGAATAAGTTGCCCGGATGTGGGTCGGCATGAAAGAAATAATGATTAAAAATCTGATGCAGATAGGTATCCATCATGCGCTTGGCGACCGATTTACGATTGATCCCCGCCGCTTCGAGCGCCTGATAATCATCAATTTTGATGTTGGTCACATCTTCGATGGTCAACACATGATCGGTCGAATGTTCCACATAGATGTGCGGGATATACACCCCGCCCATGTTCCTGAACATCGCCAAAAACCGTTGGGCATTATATGCCTCGTGTTTATATGATAATTCTTCGAGCAACACTTTGCCAAATTCGTTCACCAAACCAACCGCATCGGCACGATTAGAGATGAAGCGAAAGCGCATGGCGATCTGTGCCACAACACGCATCGCCGCCAAGTCGGTATAACAAATTTCACGGATATTCGGACGTTGCACTTTGACCACCACTTTTTCGCCCGATTTGAGCCGTGCGCGGTGGACTTGTCCTAAACTGGCGGCGGCGATTGGGTTTTCATCTAAAAATTCGTAATGATGGTCGATCTTCCCCAATTCACGTTCTAACACGGCTAAAATCTGCTTGAAGGGGATGGTCGGGACTTCATCTTGGAGCGATTTTAGCTCTTCGATGATTGCTTCGGGCAAAATATCCACCCGTGTCG
>PGTJ01000281.1 GCA_002794515.1 Phototrophicales bacterium | reverse complement strand
TTTGTCAACTATCCGATTGGCACGATTCGCCATCTTATGCTAGGCTATGAATGTGGAGCGTAATAGAGAAAGATGATTTGATGATGAACGGTCTCACATCTCATGATTTTCGCTCAGCCATTCACACACTCGGTATATCGGGGCGTGTGGTTTGTCTGCATACATCTCTGCGTAGTTTTGGTCGCATCCAAGCACCTTCGCCCGATATGGCGGCGAAGATGGTCATCAATGCCTTTTTAGATGAAGGCTGTACCCTATTAGTACCAACCTTCTCGCGGATATTCGAGGTTGCCCCGCCACCATCTGCCATGTTCGTCCCGCATAATGCGCTCGATACGCGCAACATCAATCAATTGTGGTACGATTATCTGGTGGCGATACGCTCCGATTATCAAACACCACACTTCACACCACAAACCACCCTATTAGATGTACGCGATATGGGCATATTACCCACCGTGTTATTACAGATGGATGGACATATCCGCGGCAATCATCCGCTCATGTCGTTCACCGCCATTGGCGACCACGCCGAGACACTGGTCAAATCGCAACAGCCAGATGATGGCTATGCCCCTATGCGCGAACTCATCGGCTTAAATGGTGTTGTCGGATTATTGGGTGTGGGATATGAGCGCATGTCGTTATTGCATTATGCCGAAAAATTAGCAGGCAGGCGCTTGTTCATCCGTTGGGCGATGAATGCCGATGGTGAAATCATCCCCGCCGAAGTGGGCGGATGCTCGAATGGATTCGAGAAATTCGCACCTTACCTTAATCCATTGGCAAAAGTCGCCATTGTTGGCAAGAGCCTGTGGCGCTTTTATGAAGCGGAGGATGTCGCTACACGCGCCAGCGCACGCATCAAACAAACACCGACTATCACCCAATGTGATAATCCGGCTTGTGCATTTTGTCGAGACGTGCTATCACAAAAATAAATATCACACTCAGGCTTGCCAAAACTGAAAATTAGTTCTATATTGATGTGCAATACACCGATAGCCCATTACCAAACACGACAAGGATAACATGCCATGAGCGACAAAAAGCGTATTTTCATCTCGTATGCCAGAGAAGATGCGGTGGATTTAGCCTATCAATTACGAGATAGCCTGATTGGGGCGGGTCATAACGTATGGATGGACACCTCCGAAATTCACGCAGGCGCGAGTTGGTCACGCGATTTAGAAGATGCCATCGAACGCAGTGAAATCGTCTTAACCTTGCTCAGCTCGGCGGCATATGTATCGGAAATTTGTCGTGCAGAGCAGATGCGGGCAATCCGCAAAGATAAGCGACTCATCCCCATCTTGGTACAAAGTGATGCCGACAGACCCATCTACATGGAAAATATGCACTATCTCGATTTTTCAGACATGAGCCAGTTCGCCAGCCTCATGGTTCACCTCATCGATTACATCGAAACAGGCAAGATGCCCCCTGTGATGATGCCTCCTGCTGGGGTGAGCATCGCCACCAGCAATGCCCTACCCCCCAAGATGAAGATGACCGCCCAAAGCGCCCCGCCAACAACCACAGCGCTCAAGCGAGATGTGCGGGCATTTCGGCGTTATATTGCCGATTTGCGCGATGAATCGTGGCTGGGGGAACGGCACTGGTGGACATATTACCTGTTTTATTATGTCAATATGACCGAAGCGGTAGAGATTTTGCAACGTGGGGTGATTCAGCCCCCGATCGAAAAAGCCAGCACCAAAAGTCGTTATTGGGAGCGCACCGTGCGCCTCTATTTTCGCCCGCGTGTCCCCGATTTATATGGTGCAGAAGGCATACGCCCGCGAGACGCACAATCGAAAAATTATTGTGCCATGCCCGTTTTCTTTTTATTCGATTTAGAGAGCCTGCTCATCCAAGCCGATACACGCTTTAGTGAAGGCGATGTGATGCTCAATCCCAAGACATTCAAATCGGCTACGGCATTTCGAGATATGCCCTTCGAGATGATTTATCATGATTCGTGGTTTAATCCCGATGAACGCGATGAAATTTTATCGGCACGTCGGGCGCAGGTCATCATCCCACAACAATTACCGCTCACTCACCTGCGTCATATTTGGTGTCGGTCAGAGGCAGAATACGAGACACTCTACCACCTATTGCCATCTGATTTATGGTCACAATATGGCTCAAAATTGACGGCGCGTGTGGATTATGATTTGTATTATCGCCGTTGGTTATATGTACAAGGCGTAGAGATGAGCGCCAACGGGGCGCTGTTCACCTTTCATCCTTGTTATGACCGCGAAGCAGAAGAATGTAACCCATTTGATGTGCGGATTGAAGTGACCACAAGCGATCAATCGCACACCATCGATATGGGCGAAATGGTGATCGATAAAGAATTGGCGGTCGATTTGACTAGTTATGGCTTGGCAAATGGCTATCAGATGAAATTATTTTTAGATGATACCCTCGCCTATTATGGCGAACATAAAGCATGATGCGGGCGCGCCTGTGCGCGTCCCGTGCATCATACAATATAAGGGGTGCTTGCCCCTGTTTTGCTCATGCCCATTGGGTCGAGTATGACATTGATGCAAGCTGGTTTGCCACTGGCGAAAGCGCGTTCTAATGCCCCGCCGATGTCATCGGGGTCTTCGACCAACTCGCCATAACCACCCATCGCCTCGACAATTTTGTCGTAGCGGGTGAAGCCCAATTTGGTAGCGATAGCCCGTTCTTCTGTCACCATGCCGATTTGTGGTGTGCGGATTTGCCCCCAGCCACCATCATTACCAATAATGCTAACAATCGGCAAATTAAAGCGGATGGCGGTATCAAATTCAAAACCGTTCAACCCAAAAGACCCATCTCCATTGATAATCAACACCCGTTTTTCGGGATACAAATGCTTGGCGGCGATGGCGAATGGCGCACCCACCCCCAAACAGCCTAACGGACCAGGATCGAGCCATTGACCGGGTTGGGTGATGTCGATTACTTTGGCGCAAGCGCTGACAATATCACCACCGTCACCAATCAGCAGTGTGTTCTCATCAATAAAATCATTGATCGCCCCGCCCATACGGAAGTGATTAATCGGTTTATCATTCAGCGCTTTCCAATCCTCCAGTTTGGCATTTTGCTTGTCTTCCATCTCGCGCACATCACCCAACCAATCGGCAAAATTCACCCCATGTAATCCTTCTGAGAGCGCCTCTAAGAGCAAGCGCGAATTGGTGCATATGGCGACATCTGCCACACGGTTATGATTGAGTTCATCGGGGTCGTTTTCGATTTGGATGAGTTTTGCATCGGGATTCCAATCTTCTTTGCCATACTTCAGCCGAAAATCGAGGGGTGTGCCGATGAGCAAGACCACATCGGCTTGTCTGAGCGCCTTGCCCCGTGCCGATTTGAAGCAATTGGGATGATTCATGGGCAATGTGCCACGCCCGCCACCATTGGTGAAAACCGGGATATTGGTCTGGTCGGTGAGGTCACGCAAGGCATCGTGGGCTTCATCCCAATAAA
>PGTJ01000307.1 GCA_002794515.1 Phototrophicales bacterium | reverse complement strand
TTTATAACTTGGGCATTATAAACACAAAAATGGGCAAAGTTGCCCATTTTGCTCACTTTTTGTGCGCCCATGTCAGTTGCTCACGCACTTGCAAATCGGTATGGCGAATTTTCATGGCGAGGTCGGCGGCTAAATTCCGCATCAACCGATACCCCAATTGCGGATAGGTATCGCATAACAACATCAATTTGTCGCGTGGAATGACGATAAGATGGGTATCTTGTTGTGTACACCGTGCGCCTGCCGAGCGCAATCCCTGATCAACCAGCGAGACTTCTCCAAAGGATTGCCCGCGGCGTAATACGGCAATTGTATGCGAGCCAGAACTCGGCTCTTTGCCCACCAATGATGGGTCGACCTGAATGCCAATCTCGCCACTGGCTATCACATATAATTCATCGCCTGGTGTATTTTCTTCAAAAACAATATCGTTGGCTTGATAGTGGCGTTCTCCACAAATAGAAGCGATTAACTCTAATTGTGTATTGGTTAATTCATCAAAAATGTCTGCTTGCTTCAATACATTTACGACAGACATCACCTATGCTCCTCATCTTCACATGCAATGGCAAACTGATTATGATTGTAACATATCACCCTAAACGCGCAACAGCATTTTGTGTATTGGATGAATGATGACCGCAATCACACCCGATGAATGGATATGCACTTGTATCGCCCGACAAGTCCGTGATGGCGAGGTGTTGGCGCAAGGCATCAATACCCCGTTGGTGATGGCGGGTTATATCCTCGCCAAGCTCACCCATGCGCCACAGGTACAATTTGCCTCAGCCATTGCACAGGGGATATGTCAATCGTGGCGACCATTATCTATCCTTCATAATGAGGCATTTTGGTTGCGCGACTCGTTGATGAATGTCGGATTTGCCACCGCCACCAGTGATTTACTGCCTGCTTATACCCCAAAAGAATTTTTCCGACCCGCCCAAATCGATAGCAGAGGCAATTTTAACAATATTGCTTTTGGTGATTATCACCGCCCAACTCTGCGTTTACCAGGGGCGGGTGGTATTCCTGATGTGACGGTTTACTCTGATCACATCTATTTATATGTGCCACGTCATTCACGCGTGACATTTGTCGAAAAAGTGGATTATATCAGTGGGTTGGGGCATAGTGACCAGCGCACAAGAGGGGCTGGTGCGCGATATTTGGTCAGCGATTTAGGTGAATTTGATTGGCATGATGGGCATATGCGCCTTATCCGCCACCGCCCAGATGTCAGTATTGAGCGTATCATCGCCAAAACAGGATTTCGCTTACAGGTCGCGCCTGATGTATGCCCGATTACCCCGCCGGCCGATGACGAATTGCACCTATTGCGTGTGCAAATAGACCCGCTCAACATCCGCAAATTAGAGACACTCGGCGGAGCAGAACGCAAGGCGCTACTCCGCCAGATTATCGAAACTGAACAATCTCAAGCCTAATTATCGATGATGCGCCAATCTTGGATGGTCATAAAACGGTCTGATGACGCGCCGATGAAGCCCAGTTGGATACCGATGATATTTGGTCGCACAGCATATGTGAAAATTGGGTGATATAAGGGTATAGCCACTGCTTTTTCGATGAATTCGCGTTGGAATTGATGATAAAACACCACCCGATTGATGCCATTCACATCACGACGGGCGCGTTCTAATGCCTCGCTGATAGCACGGTCATTGATGCCACTATAGTTCTTGCCATCTGGATATTGTCCCTCATGCCAGAAGGCATATACATCGGGGTCGGCATCGCCTTCTTTGCTCAGTTCGACCAACACGGTGTCAAAATCGCCACTATCCAAACGGGCGTTGAAGGTGTTTATATCGACCGCTTCGACTGTGGCTATCACCCGTAAGGCATTCCATTGTGCCGCTATTTCGTTGGCAAGGGTGATGAGGTCTGGTCTATCTACCGTCAGGATGCCGAATGATAAAATCGGGCGGTCGGGTGTGATATTCAAGCGTTGTGCGACAATCGCCAATTCAGATGTGGCGCGGTTGAAATCGGTGCGCCATTGGGCATTAATTTCATCACCATAAGCATATGCCCATGATAATGGCGAGAGTGGGCTATCTGCCCGTACTGCTTTGTTGAACATGGCTTTTTCGACGAGACTCGTGCGGTCTAATCCATATGCCAGTGCGAGGCGCACGCGCTCATCCTGAAAATACGATACGCTGTCGCGTGTCCAATTGAATAACAATACACCGAGAATGGGTTCATAACTGGTATAGGGGACGATGCTATCACCTAATCCGAGCAGTGACGGGCGTTCATCAGAGGTATGCGTGGCATAAGCATCGATATCGCCATTTTGCAAGGCGTTAACAGCGCTGCGATAATCGTCATATATCAAAAAGCGCACTCGTTCTAACGCATAACCACTTGCTCCCTCTGGACGCAGGCGATAATTGGGCGCGACACGCAAATCCACCGCCCGAATTGTGCTTCCGTCTGTCCGAATTGCTTCTAGTTGATATGCCCCTGTGCCGATGGGCGATAGATTGAATGGGTGACTGGCGAGTTGTGCGGCATCTGTGCCACGCAGGGCGTGTTCGGGCAAAATGCCGATGCGTAAGGCTTCGGGGAATGTGGCGAGCGGTTGCGCGAGGCGGAAACGCAACAAATAATCATTCACTTTTTGCACCTCGACAGTCCGCCAAAATGCCCCCAATTCAGATGCACCATCAAAATCGGGCGATTGCAACAACGAGATGGTATACACCACATCGGTCGCCGTGAATGGCATACCATCTTGCCATAACACATCATTTCGTAATAGCACCATATATTCCAGACCATCGAATGCCACTGCCCATTCACTGGCGAGGCTAGGCACGACTTCGCCATATGGATTAATTTTCGTCAGCCCCTCAAAGATGAGCGATGTAATATCATCATCCACAGGATTAAGGCTGGCATATAATGGATTGAGCCGATTCACACGCCCGACCAATCCCTCGCGGTAGGTGATAATTGTATCCATCGGTTGTGCTGGTGGATTTTCTACGAAGACGGGTTGGGGTGGCGTGTCTGTTGGTCTAGTTGTTGGCATAACTTGTGCCGACTCGGTTGGTTGTGCCGTCGGCGCTGGTGATGGGGCAGGGGTGTTCGGACGGGTGATGACGAAACTGGCGATAAACAACACGATTGCAACAATCAAGGCGAGGAGTTGCCAACGGT
>PGTJ01000814.1 GCA_002794515.1 Phototrophicales bacterium | reverse complement strand
GGTGTGGGGTTATCGATTGTCAAACGGATTATCGAAAAATTAGGTGGCGAAGTCGGGGTCGAAAGTCGGGGCATCGCGGGTGAAGGGAGCATTTTTAGCTTCACCTTGCCCATCGTATTGACCGAATCGCCTGTTGTATCTTAGAGGCAAGAATGTTCGCATCATTACGTGCGCGGTTGTTGGCATCTTATCTATTGCTCCTGGTCATCACCTTGTCGGTGATTGTGGTGGCATTATTATTAACCACCAGCAGTCGCCCCGCCCCGACCAATCAGACTTATGAGCGCCTGAGCAATATCGCTCGCGGGTTAAATTTGAGCAATTTGCTCTCTGG
>PGTJ01000242.1 GCA_002794515.1 Phototrophicales bacterium | reverse complement strand
GTGATACACCGACCGATACACCCACAGCGACCATCACACCCACCGCTACACTCACTCCCAGTGATACACCGACCGATACACTCACAGCGACCATCACACCAACCGCTACACTCACACCCAGTGATACACCGACCGACACACCCACAGCGACCATCACACCAACATATACAACAATTCCACTTGTTCAAATTCAATTAGCAAACACGCCTGTCGTGCATAATCAAACATGGACACCTGTTGAATATGAATTTGATGGGGTGATGATGGTACTTGTGCCTGCTGGGTGTTTTATGATGGGCAGTGAAACAGGTGAAAACGATGAACGACCAGTGCATCAGCAATGCTTTAACCGACCTTTTTGGATTGATAAATACGAGGTGACGAACGGGCAATTCCGTGAATTTGGTGGTGTGGCAGAAAGAACGAGCAACTGGACAGAGGATAATGTGCCGCGTGAGGGTATTACATGGTTTGAGGCGCGTGATTTTTGTGCGTTGCGTGGTGGCAGGTTGCCGACTGAAGCCGAGTGGGAATACGCCGCCCGCGGACCCAACAATTGGGTATATCCATGGGGCGATCGATTTGTGGAAAGCAATGTGGTGTATCGTGGCAATAGTAATCGTAGGACTGCACCTGTGGGTAGTCGTCCAGGTGGTGCATCATGGGTGGGTGCGATGGATATGAGTGGTAATGTTTGGGAGTGGGTGAGTAGTTTGTATCAATCTTATCCATATGATGGAGATGATGAACAGATAGATGATATTGACTCGCGTGTTTTACGTGGTGGGTCTTGGATTGACTTTGAGAATGGCGTGCGTTCTGCATTTCGTGGTTGGAACACCCCTGTTAGCCAGAATATGTTGAGTGGTTTTCGGTGTGTGCGCTCAGAGTAATGCGATTGTATATAACCTTCATCAGCATTTTTGATTATATGCCCAAAATGTGCTATGTTATGGGGGACTGTGGATGATGTTGAATATGTCGAGAGGAAGCTGTGTCACAGGATAATTTGGTCGGACAAAAGCTCGGTCAGTATGAATTCCGTGATTTGTTAGGCAGGGGTGGCATGGGGGCGGTGTATCATGCTTATGATGAAAAAATGAATCGTGATGTGGCTATCAAGATTATTTTGCCACAGTGGGTCAATGATGAAACATTGCTCAGGCGCTTCATCCGCGAGGCACAGACGTGTGCCAATTTAGACCATCCGAGCATTGTCAAGGTATATGATTTTGGTAAGCAAAATGACATGACCTATGTGGTCATGCAATTTTTGACAGGTGGGGCGTTGTCTGATCGCCTCAAAAAATTTCCGAGAGGAATGCCCATCAATGATGTTATTTCGTTAATGAAGCAAATCGGCAGTGCGTTGGATTATGCACATCAGAAAGGTGTTATTCATCGAGATATCAAGCCAGCAAACATCATGTTCGATGTTCATGGTCAGGCATATGTGGTGGATTTTGGCATTGCCAAAGTCGCACAGGATGTTCAAGATTATACGTTGACCAAGACAGGCATTGCATTAGGCACAGTACATTATATGCCACCTGAGCAGTGGCGGGGGGATGAATTGACCGCGCAAGCCGACCAATATGCCTTCGCTGTGATGGCATATCAGTTGTTGTGTGGGCGTTTGCCTTTTGATGCCAATTCACAAGTTGCTATCATGCAGAAACATCTGAATGAGAATCCTGTTCTCATCAGCCAGATACGGCGTGATATACCCCAAGCGGTTGATACGGTGATAATACGTGGCTTGGCGAAACAACCACATGAACGGTATCCATCGTGTGAAGCATTTGTACACGCGCTTGAACAAGCATTATATGGGGTTGATCACAAAGAAGAAAAGAAAAATCGTCATTTTGTCATATTATCTATCATTGGTGGTGTTGCATTTTTAGGCATTATTTTGTTGATAATGCTATTATCTAATCGGGGTGGTGGTGAGATAAATCTATCATCGGCAAATATAGCCATTGCTGGTAATGCCACTGTTACAGCAACACATACGCTCAGCCTCGATGATTTGGCGCGTGCCACAATAGAACACATGGGAACACAGACATCTGAGGTGATGGGGGTTTCTTCTGGTCAGAATGTGGCTACAGATACACCAGTTGATATTCTCATTATCCCTACATCGACCGACACACCAACGGCGACCATCACACCGACCGACACACCAACGGCGACCATCACACCGACCGACACACCAACGGCGACCATCACGCCCACCGATACGCCAACGGCGACCATCACACCGACCGACACACCAACGGCGACTATCACACCGACCGATACACCACAAGCGGGTTATATCGGTGGCGCGAATATCACTGCCAATGACCAATGGATACCTGTTGAACAAGAAATAGATGGTGTGGTGATGGTGCTTGTGCCGATAGGATGCTTCATGATGGGTAGCGACATAGGTGATAGTGATGAACAACCTGTTCACGAACAATGTTTTGATGAACCCTTTTGGATAGACAAATATGAGGTGACACAAGCGCAATTCGCCCAATTGGGTGGTCTGAAAGCAGATGTCAACGATTTTGTGGGCGCTAACTTACCCATCCACAATATCACATGGTTTGAGGCGCGTGATTTCTGTGCGTTGCGTGGTGGTCGATTGCCAACAGAAGCCGAATGGGAATATGTCGCCCGCGGACCAAATAATCAGGTGTATCCGTGGGGTGATGATTTTGAAGCGGATAATCTTATTTATGACGGCAATAGCGATGGTAAAACTGCCCCTGTAGGCAGTCGTCCGAGTGGTGCATCATGGGTGGGGGCGATGGATATGAGTGGCAATGTGTGGGAATGGGTGAGCAGTTTGTATGAGCCATATCCGTATACAGATAATAGCGAACGCGCTGATGATGAAAATGAACGGGTATTACGTGGCGGGTCGTGGTTAGATACAGCAGAATTTGTCCGTGCTTCGTATCGGGATAGGAGCATCCCGACAGGTGGTGGGGATATTATCGGTTTTCGGTGTGTACGTGCTTATAGCCCGTGAATGGATATTCAGCTACAATAACCGCCTGTATTGTGTCAGGATGACATAGAAAGGATAATCATATGGCACTTTGGGGAGGTGTATTTGCATTTGAACCAGATGAAGCCATGCGCCGATTGAATGATAGCTTGCCGTTTGATAAGCGATTGTATAAGCAGGATATTCACGGGAGCATGGTCTATACACAGGCTTTGCAACAAGCGGGTATCATCACACCAGAAGAAGCGGAAGTGCTTCGGGATGGTTTAGCGAAAGTCTTAGCCGAATTTGAGGCGGATACATTCGTATTTCTGCCGACTGATGAAGATATTCACACCGCCGTTGAACGCCGATTGACCGAGATTGTCGGCGCTATAGGTGGGAAGTTGCATACAGGGCGCAGTCGAAATGACCAAGTGGCGACTGATTTTCGGTTGTGGGTTTTCGATGTGAGCAAATCGCTGGATGAGGCGTTAGATGCGTTGATGCAGGCGTTGATAACACAAGCAGAAGCGCATATTGAAACACTGATGCCTGGGTATACCCATGTGCAACCTGCTCAACCGATTACGGTCGCCCAATGGCTGATGAGTTATTTTTGGATGTTTTTGCGCGATCGGTGGCGACTATCGGATAGTGGCGAACGAACTGCTTATAGTCCATTGGGGTCTGGGGCGTTGGCTGGCACGCCATTGGTATATGACCGAACCCAAATTGCCGATAGATTTGGGTTTATTCCCACACAAAATAGCTTAGATGCAGTTGCTGACCGCGATTTTGTGGCGGAGATGCTATTTGTATGCGCCATGATAGGTGTGCATCTGAGCCGATTGGGTGAAGATATTGTGTGGTATAGCAATCCGAATTTTGGGTATATCACCTTAGATGACCGTTATAGCACAGGATCTAGCCTGATGCCTCAAAAGCGTAATGCCGACCCGATGGAACTGGCGCGAGGCAAAGTAGGGCGATTAGTTGGTAATCTGACGGGTTTCTTGACCACACTAAAGGGTTTGCCAAGTGGTTATAACAAAGATTTACAAGAGGATAAAGAGGCGTTATTCGATTCGATAGACACACTCATGATGATTTTGCCTGTGGTGACGGCGATTATCCAGACGCTCAAATTGAATCCAGATAAAATGCGGTCGGCGCTGACCGAAGATATG
>PGTJ01000466.1 GCA_002794515.1 Phototrophicales bacterium | reverse complement strand
TGGGCTGATTGTCCCCACCCAACTGGCGGCGAGTTCGAGCGCGGCGGCGTTGGCTTCGTTATTCACCGTCACGTTGCCATCGGCATCGATGATGGTGCTACCACTGGCGGTATAAATCCATTCCAACGCATCGCAGGTCAAGCCTTCATAGGCGTTGCCTTGCCACACAAAGCCCCAGAATTCGCTGTTGCCTTCGGCACGTTCACCATCTTGGATGATTTGCGCCGCTTCGGTCAATTCTTCCCAAGTGGTGGGGACTTCGACACCATATTTTTCCAGCAAGTCGGTGCGATAATACAGCATGGGCGCATCGTTGAAGTAGGGGATGCCGACCAATGCACCATCAACCGTGTTGTTTTCGACAATTTTCGGGAAGTATTCTGCCAAGCGTTCATCCGAAATATATGGACGCAAATCGATGAGGTGTGGCGCGAGGATGGCGGGCCAAATCACATCGAATTGGAAAACATCAATTTCTGAGCTTTGTGCTTCAAATTGTTGCAGGAAGAAGCCGAGAATATCGGTGGCGCTTTCGGGCAATGGACGAACTTCTACGGTGATATTGGGACAAGCCGCCATGAATTCTGCCGCGGCGCGTTCTGCCAATTCCACCTCAATCCCCACAGAACCTGTCGAGAGGACGACAACCGCCTCTTCATCGGTGATGCAGTCGATTTCTGGCATGTCCTCTTGCATATAAGCAGGTACGACCGACACGCCCAACAGCGCGAAAACCAATAATAACATCATTAATTTTTTCATACCAAACTGCTCCTTTTATCATCAAGACTATTTGCTATCAGAGTAGTCTATCTACTCTAATGGTTGATTGTAACGCACCGCCGATCGCACCGCATTAGCCTCTCTGGTAAACCCCATTAGCCATAAGGCTAATAATTATATATCGACAAACCGTATTATAATATTTGTAATCATATCACCTCACGACTTGCAATACATACCCCATTTGCATATAATTCAATCATTTAATATTGAGGTTAGGAGATTGTATCATGTCTAGCCAAATCACACCCCGTCGCCCACAACAACCGCAAACACTCATCGACTTTGCCCAAGAGCATGAACGGGCGTGGGGCAATGAACAATACCTCAATCGCCCTACCCTTGCCGACATCCTCAACGCGCCTGTGGTCGTGTTTTGGAAGCCGAATATCCCTGCCGATGATAATCCCCGTCAAAAAAATCCCACCCCTATCCGCGAGACCATCACCTTGCACCAGAGCCTATCGGATGTCGAGCAATTCATCACGCGCATGGTCTTTCGCACGGGTGTCCAACCCTTAGATAAGCAATTGGTGCGGATATTTCGTGGTGGCAAGCGCGTGAAAATTAAGGGTGTGCGGATTATTTTTGAAGATGACACGCCAACCGATGACGAATTTTGATCCATAAGCAAATACTTATATCTATCATAAGCAACCGAACCTCTATCCATATGCCCATAGCGTGTTATGCTATGGGCATATTGTATGGTAAAAGAGGTTTGGAATGGCAAAATCAAAATCGAAAAAACAACAATCTGCGAAATCATCCTTCAAATCGCAACTGCCCATGCTGGTGATGTTGGTGATAATCGGCATCATCGGCGCGGTGGCATTATTGCCCAGCGTATTCACCCAGCGCAACCCGATTGTCGAAGTGATCACCCCACAGACATATACCACCGCCTTTTTAGATACGAACAAAAATCACTTTTTGTTGGATGTGCGCCGTCCCGATGAATTCGCCAGTGGACATATCGCAGG
>PGTJ01000726.1 GCA_002794515.1 Phototrophicales bacterium | reverse complement strand
CATGTGTTATCCTCATGATAACTAAATATCCATTCGATTAAATAGGTGTTTTTTGTGATGAATCAACCATTAGCAGGTATTCGTGTTTTAGATTTAACCCGTCTGTTGCCTAGCGGGGTTGCCACGCAAATGTTAGCCGATATGGGCGCGGATGTTATCAAAATTGAAGATCCCAACGGTGGTGATTACGCCCGTTGGATGGGTCCCGCCATAGACGATTCGAGTGTATTCTTTCGGATGAATAATCGGAGCAAGCGCAGTCTGATCCTCAACCTAAAAGCAGATGAAGGGGCGGGCGTGTTGAAGCGCCTCGTCAAACATGCCGATGTGCTGGTCGAGAGTTTTCGCCCTGGTGTGATGGCAAAATTCGGATGTGATTACGATGCGCTCCGCGCCGAAAATCCCAAGCTGATTTATTGTGCCATATCGGGTTGGGGGGCAACGGGTCCTTATGCGCCGTTTGCTAATCATGATATTAATT
>PGTJ01000826.1 GCA_002794515.1 Phototrophicales bacterium | reverse complement strand
GGATAAATAGCACTGTATCCAATTTCACGATACTGACCCTCGAATGGGGCGAGCAAGGCGATACGGGCGATATGCGGTGTGCGCCATATCGCACATCCTGTTAACCCAATGATGATGAGTATCTGCCAGAATAATCGCCGTATCAACATAATGTCCGATGTTCATCATAGGTAATCGAAAAATCATGCCGTCCATCGCGCCGACAATCGGCACGGAAGAAGAAAAATGGTGTTTGTCGGGGATTGATCGCCGCTTGCATTGCCGATAGGCTGGGATTAGCGATGGGACCTGGTGGTAGCCCTCTATTCAGATAAGTATTATAAG
>PGTJ01000002.1 GCA_002794515.1 Phototrophicales bacterium | reverse complement strand
GTTATAATAGCCCTCATCCAGATAGACATTATTTTGTTTTATGGATAAAAAATCAATTGATAAATCATTGTGGTTAGGAAAGTGTCTTAATGGAAATCAGTCAATTAGCTCGCATGATAGAATGGTTAGATGAAGAACGTCGACGCGATAAACAAACTATCGCTACGCTTGAAGAACGTCTGAATCAACAACAAGAGATCATCACCATCTTACAGCGTCGTTTGAATGCCGTTGAATCTGACCAAAATTTACTTTATGCGACCAGTACATCCACCACCCAAGTCGATGGGAACTTTTTGGAGCAAATCCGTAAAGAGATGCGCCACATGATCGAAAATGCAGAGGCAAAACGCCTGAATGCAGAACGAGAACTAGAACGGCGTGCGGGTTTAGAACGCCAAAATCTCACCCGCTCTGTACAAGAATTGACTGAAAAAATGGGCAAATTAGAACGCACTACTACCGAAGTACCTGTATTACAAGTCGAGCGAGATCGACTTTCGACCATTATCAACAACTTACAACAACGATTTGAAGATTTGCTCAAACGTCTCGAAGAACCAGAACGTCGTCTAACATTCATTGAGGAGCAACGCCGTAATGACATTCGGCGTATCACTGAATTAGAGAGCGAAAGACCCGAACTGAAAAAACAATTGGATAATGTGCGCCAAAAACTCGCCCTTGTAGAAGATTTGACTATTCGTAATGAACGCCGTATCCAAGAGTTACACAATACTGAACGTGACCGCCGTGAGCAGATTCAGCAGTTTATCGACCAACAAACACTCATGCTTCAACAACATGACCAACAAGTAACAGATTTGCTCAAACGTATCGCCGAGCAAGATGCTATCATGAAGCAAAATCTGGAACGATTTGAAACATGGTCAGATGCGTATCGGAGTATGAAGAATATCATAGACGATTTTAACCGCATCGGTGAACGCCTAGAAAGACGCATTGGCGAAGTTGCAGAGACCCAACGCCTGAGCGAAGAACGTTTCCGCCAAGAATGGAATGATTGGCGTTCTGATGACAGCAAACGGTGGAAGCAATTTACCCTCTCCACAGATGAATCGTGGCGCTTGCACGACAAAGAATTTGAGCGCTTTGTCGAGCGTTTCGAGGCATTATTGGCGATTGTCCAACCCCTCAACGATAGCCTAGAACGCCTGTGGAAATTAGAGCGTGAACGCGCCCTAATGTATCGGGAATATTATCAAAATCTATTGGCTCAGTACGATACCAATAAACCATCATCCAACGGAAACGGGTCGAATATACCATGAGGGTAATCGGCACGGCGGGGCATGTCGACCACGGCAAATCCACATTGGTACGCGCCCTGACGGGGATAGACCCCGATCGCCTTATCGAAGAAAAACGGCGCGAAATGACCATTGATTTGGGTTTCGCTTGGTTTTCTGCACCATCTGGCGAGATGGTCGGTTTGGTCGATGTCCCTGGTCATCGAGATTTCATCGAAAATATGTTGGCGGGTATTGGTGGTATTGATGCCGTGTTATTCGTCATCGCCGCCGATGAAGGGATTATGCCCCAAACACGCGAACATTTGGCAATTGTGGATTTATTACACATCCCATCGGGCATCATCGTCATGACCAAATGCGATATGGTAGATGACCCCGATTGGTTGGATCTGGTCGAAACAGAAATTGGCGAAGCAATGCAAAACACCGTTTTAGCCCATGCGCCAATCATTCGCGTCTCTGCCCATACAGGCATGGGCATGGATAGATTAAAATCGGCAATAATCGATTTATTAACATCATTACCACCCCGTCCAGAAGATAAATTCCCCCGTTTGCCGATAGACCGCGTATTTACCCTGAGCGGATTTGGTACAGTCGTCACAGGCACATTATCGGGCGCACCGCTCAAGCTAGGTGATGAAATTGAATTACAACCCAGTGGTTTGCGTGGCAAAATTCGAGGCTTACATAGTTATAATCAAGCAGTCGATGTAGCGCATGTCGGCAGTCGCACGGCGGTGAACATATCGGGCATCGAAAAAAACGCCATACGGCGGGGCGAAACATTGACCATCCCTAATCGCCTCTCTCCTACCCAACGAATAGATGCACATTTTCGCTATTTATTGGATATCGAGCGCCCACTGAAACATAATGCCCAAATCAAATTTTTTTGTGGGACAGATGAAGCGCTCGGCATTGTGCGCCTATTAAATGATGAACAACTAAATAGTGGCGCAGAGGGTTGGATACAAATCGAATTCCAAACATTGATTGCCGTGACACAAGGGGATCGGTTTATTTTACGCTATCCATCTCCACCACAAACGATTGGTGGCGGGGTCATCATCAACCCACATCCTGTTCGCCGATGGAAAAGATTCCAGCCCGCTATCATCCAACAACTCGAAGCGCAAATGCGCGGTACACCGCAAGAACGCCTCGCTCAGTTCGCAGAAAAGCCCGATCCCATCAAAAAATCGGCGTTATATCATGCCAGTGGCTTAAATCCGGTTGATTTTGAGATGATATTACAACAGGCAATAGATGAGCATCTCATTGTGCAAATTGCCCATGACCAATTTTTATCGATGAAAAGCATCAACACCCTGATGAACAAAATGTTGAGCATCATCGCCGATTTCCAACAAGCAAATCCACTGCGGGCGGGGATTTTACGCGAAGAATTACGCAGTCGATTGGGGATTAAACAGCCCCTGTTCACCTATCTGTTGACACAAGCACCCAATATCATCGTGACGGATACCATTATCCACACCAATAATCACACCATCACTTTCACCGATGCCCAAGAAAAATTAATCCAACAGTTACTCCGTGTGATGGATGAAAATCAGTTCAATCCACCAACGATCTCCGAGGCAATCGATATGATTGGCGCGCCATTGGTGCAGGCATTAACAGATATAGGCGAAATTATCGCCGTCAACAAAGATATTATCTTCACCAAAAACGCATTTGTGGCATTGCTCGATGGGGCATTAGAATTGATCGAAAAAAATGGTCAGGTGGATGTGGGTATGTTGCGCGAAAAATTCAATACCACACGTAAATATATCATCCCATTTTTTGAGTATACCGACACACTTGGATATACTAAGCGTGTCGGCGATGTTCGTGTGCGGGGTGATAACGCCTAATTACACAGCATCGATTTTGAGTGGTTCGATTTCAACAGTTTCATATTTATCTAAATTCACACGGCGAATATGAGCGCCCATCGCCACCAATTTTTGCTCGGCACGTTCATAACCCCGATCAATCTGCCCAATATTCGAGATGCGCGTCTCGCCTTTTGCCGCCAATGCCGCCAAGACCAATGCCATCCCCGCCCGAATATCGGGGCTGGTGATATTCGGCACTCCCTTGAAGGCAATTGGTCCTTGTACTAACACACGATGCGGGTCGCACAGGGTGATGCGTGCACCCATACGCACCAATTTATCGGTGAAAAAAAAGCGACTTTCGTACATCCAATCATGAAAAATTACCGATCCTGCGCTCTGTGTGGCAATCACCAACGCGATGCTCATCAAATCTGGTGGAAAGCCTGGCCATGGTTGCGCTTTGATAATCGGCATACGTCCACCAATATCTGTTTGTACGGTGAGATGTTGATTGGGCGGGACGATAATGTCATTCCCCTCAACATCCCATGTCACCCCCAAGCGCCCAAAGACCAATGCCGTCATATCCAAATGATGCGGATCTGCTTCACGGATGCGAATTGTGCCACCAGTGACCACTGCCGCCCCGATATAACTACCCACTTCCATGAAATCTGCACCGACACGGGCTTCTGTACCATATAATTTATCTACACCTTCAATTGTGAGCCGATTCGAGCCGATGCCGTCAATTTTCGCCCCCATGTTGACTAACATCTGACATAAATCTTGCACATGTGGTTCGCTGGCAACATTCCGTAGAATTGTTGTGCCTTGTGCCAGTACAGCTACCATAATCAAATTCTCGGTGGCGGTTACGCTGGCTTCTGGGAGCAGAATATCCGCCCCTCTCAATTTATCCACCTTCATGGTGAAGATACCTCGGTCGAATTGCACTTCACAGCCCAATTTTTTGAAGCCGATGATGTGTGTATCGAGCCGACGTTCACCAATCACATCACCACCAGGAGCGGGTATGGTTATATTGCCCAAACGCCCTAATAATGCCCCCGAAAACACAAAACTGGCGCGGGTCTTCTGGGCTAAATCACGCGGGATAACTCCTGTATAGATATTTTTCGCATGGACTTGCACCGTTTTATCATCCAACCAAGTCACCTCTGCGCCAATAGCTTGCATAATCTCAATCGCCACCAACACATCGCTGATTTTGGGGACATTTCGCAAAATCACAGGCTCATCTGTCAATAAGCAAGCAGGGAGCATTTTGGTAATGGCATTTTTATTGCCACCAGGGGTCACCTCCCCTTTCAGTGGATGCCCGCCCTCAATTACGAACTGTTGCATCGAATTCTCCTAGGCTGATCTGCACCCTATCACCAACCGATACATTCAAGCGTTGCGCGGCATTGCCCTGATTCACGGCAATTTCTAAATAGGATGAACTGCCGACCAATGCCAATAAATCACCCCGCACCGATTCAGCATACGAAACCCGAATGCCAAAAATTTCGGTATCGTTCACCGTGATACGAGCATGAGATGATTCAATCGGCACATTCGACTTGACATCGCCAAATATTGGGCTAAGCACTAACCGATTGGTCTCTATCCAATGCAATTCGCCAATACTGGTGATAATATTGCCAAAACGGTCGATGTGCATCACTTCGCCATCAATTTGATCCTCTTGGACAGTCAATTCGGGCATAGGCAATTGGATAACATCGGCTAATTCTGGACCGAGTTTCTCTATCGGCACACCATTGGCGAGGTGCGCCACTGCGGGCGAGAATATATCGCGCCCATGAAAGGTATTGCTGACAATTGGCAGGCGATATTCGGTATTGGCGATTTCGTAGACTCGTTTATTGGGAAAATTAGATAGTGCATATGCCAATACCCCATTATCGGGCGCGACAAAGATATAATTCCCCGCTTGGACGGCTATGGGCAATCGTGCAGTGCCGACACCAGGATCGACCACGACCATAAAAATTGTGCCGTTGGGGAAATATCGATAACTATTCAGCAATGCAAAGGCGGCTTGTCGGACATGTTGCGGGGCAATCGAATGTGTGATGTCTATCAAGGTGGCATTGGGGCTGATGCTCTTAATAACACCTTTCATCACACCATCGTAAATATCTTCTGTTCCAAAATCGGTGAGGAGCGCAATTGTTTTTGACATTTGTTATATACGCCTTCCCAAAAAATGATAATATGCCTTAACCATTTTAACGCATTTTGCGCTATCACCCTAGCCTACATATCATGCCCTTGCTATACTCATGCCCATCGTTACTATGCCACGAAAGGATTTTTGAACCCCATGTTAGCCGTGATCGATTATGGTGCAGGCAATTTGCGTAGTGTTCTTCATGCCCTCCGTTATCTGGGAACAGAGCATGTGAAGCTGGTACATCATCCCAGCGACCTACATGATGCCCATCAAATCATCCTGCCAGGTGTGGGCGCATTCGGCGCAGGCATGGAACAATTGCATAAGCAGGATTTAGTTTCGCCACTTAAAGATGCCATTGCGCGAGGCATTCCTTATTTGGGAATCTGTTTGGGGATGCAATTTTTATTTGAACACAGTGACGAAATGGGATCGCATCAGGGCTTAGGCATTTTGGAAGGGTATGTCACCCGTTTTCCCAACGATATGGGGCTAAAAGTGCCTCATATGGGGTGGAATCAGTTGACTTTGACCCGCCAGTCACCTCTTGTGACAGATTTATCTGATACAAATTATGCCTATTTTGTGCATAGTTATTATTGTGTCCCACAAAATCGTGAAGATACGCTCATCACCGCCGATTATGGCATATCATTCTGTGCAGGTGTACAACGAAATAACATCTATGCTGTGCAATTCCATCCAGAAAAGAGCCAATCGACTGGTTTACGTATTCTGAGCAATTTCTTGAAGTTGACAGCAACCGTCTGATAACAGACGATATACGAGGAGCAATATATGATGATTATTTACCCCGCGATAGACCTGCGCGGTGGTCAGGTTGTGCGTTTACAAGGTGGCGACCCCAATGCACAAACCACATTCAGCACCGATCCGCTCGCTACTGCACAAAAGTGGCGTGATGCTGGCGCGACATGGTTGCACATGGTTAATTTAGATGGTGCATTTGGCGATACCAATAGCAATTTGGATGTGTTATCGCAAGTCGCACAAACAGAATTATCAATTCAATTTGGTGGGGGTATCCGTAGCCTACATGATGTCGAAACTGCCCTCAAATTAGGCGCAAAACGTGTGGTGATTGGCACATTAGCCGTGCAACAGCCCGATGTAATTCGTGATGCAATCGCCCAATTCGGCGCAGATGCCATTTGTGTCGGGATTGATGGACGCGACCAATTCGTCATGACGCACGGCTGGAAAGAAAAAAGTCCATATACCATATTTGAATTTGGTCATATGATGCGAGAACGTGGTGCTATCCACGCCCTATTCACCGATGTTAGCCGAGATGGGTATTTAGGTGGGGTCAATTTTGACGATACTATCGCCCTCGCCACACAAACAGGTTTGCGCGTCATCGCCTCTGGTGGTGTGAATAGCCTGAATAACCTACGCGAATTGGCAAAAGTCGGGGTGATTGGTGGCGCTATCATCGGTATGGCACTGTATAAGGGTATTTTCTCATTACAAGAGGCGCTGGAGGTGATACAAAATGTTGGCTAAACGCATTATCCCCTGTTTAGATGTATTGGATGGGCGCGTGGTCAAGGGAGTCAATTTCGTCAATCTGAAAGATGCGGGCGACCCCGTAGAACAAGCCGTCGTTTATGATCGGGCAGGTGCGGATGAATTGGTCTTTTTAGACATCACCGCCAGCCACGAAAATCGCAATACCACTCTCGACATGGTGCGCCGTGTGGCAGATAACATCTTCATCCCGTTTTGTGTGGGGGGCGGAATCCGCACTATTGATGATATTCGTGCCACTCTGCTAGCAGGCGCAGATAAGGTGAGCATCAACAGCGCGGCGATTCGCAACCCGCAATTAATTAATGATGGTGCATGGGCATATGGTAGTCAGTGCATTGTTGTTGCCATAGATCCCAAACGGATAGAAGACAAGTGGATTGTCCACATCAACGGTGGGCGTGTCCCTACAGATAAAGAGGCAGTCGCTTGGGCGAAAGAAGTCGAAGATCGGGGTGCAGGCGAAATTCTGCTCACCAGCATGGACAGAGATGGCACACAAATCGGCTACGATCTCGACATGCTTCAGGCAATCACCCAAGCCGTATCAATCCCTGTGATTGCATCTGGTGGTGCGGGCAACATGGAACATTTTTATCAGGCATTGACCATCGGCGGTGCAAATGCGGCATTGGCGGCATCTTTATTTCATTACGATAAAATTCGCATACCCGATCTTAAATCTTATCTACAATCACAAGGGGTTATTACCCGTTTGAATGGTTGGGAGGGGTTAGATGCTTTCGCTCGATAAAATCAACTGGGACGAGCGGGGGCTAATACCCGCCATTGTGCAAGATGCCACCACCAAACAGGTGCTGATGTTGGCATACATGAATGCCGAGTCGTTGCAAAAGACATTAGAAACGAACGAAACCGTCTTTTGGAGCAGGAGCAGAGGCGTATTATGGCATAAAGGCGCGACTTCTGGCAACACACAGAAAGTCGTCTCGATCGCCATCGATTGTGATGAAGATACCTTGCTCATCTTGGTCAATCCCAACGGACCCGCTTGCCATACAGGGGCGGTATCGTGTTTTTATCGTGATTTATCTGAATTCATGACACAGGAATGATAATGTCGGCAGATATGCTTCAACAATTGGAAAAAATCATCCTAGACCGCAAGCAAAATCCACAAGTGGGCAGTTATACCAATCGGTTGTTTGATGAAGGGATACATAAAATTGCCCAAAAAGTTGGTGAAGAGGCAGTTGAGGTGATTGTAGCGGCGTTGGGTCAGACGCGAGATTTACAAATCGGCGAATTAAGCGATTTATTCTATCATACACTCGTCCTCATGGCACAATTGGGTATTTCATTAGATGATGTGGGCGCAGAATTGACGCGCAGGCATCAGAAGTAGCCCATTCACAGGTATATTAGGGCGCGTATTTGCACCCTAATATACTTCATTATCTCATCGATTACGGGGTTTGTGTGGTTTCGGAGATAGGGGTCATTTCTGGTTCTGATGTGACATCCATGCTTGGCGTTGCTTCTGGAATCAACATCAGATTGACCGCCTCATCATATGATATAAATCCGTTCCATGTTGGCAATCCATCTGCAGAGAGGAAAATATCCATAATATCGTGGGTTGGCAATGCCATGCCGATAACAGGACTATCTTCGCTCAAAACATCGCTGGGTAAACCTGCAAATACGTAAATAATCATCGGCACATCTGGGTAAAACAGCGTGAACAAGGCTTGATCCCGCGTGACCAATTGTGGATCAGAAAATGCGGGTTCGCCATACCGTTCCATGACCTGCCCAAGCGTGACATTTGATGTGAATTGTAACGAGATAAAGCTCACTGTTGTGCCATCATCACTAATCACTTGGCAACAAATACGGTCACGCCCCACTTGTGAAAACACATAACCAGAGCGCGTTTCTGCCTGTTGAAATTCGATATTGCCAATTGTATCATCCGCTTCCAGAATTTCTTGGGCGCTGGTGAGGGTTGTCTCGCCAGGGGTAATCCCGCGCCAACACGGCAATTGACAATTTTCATCCGTGCTAGTCAGGCTATCATCCACCAGCAAATTATCAACTAATAATCGATTGACCAAAACAACATTATCCGCAGGATTATCACTGGTGATAAATGCCGTCAGGGTATCTAAATCTACCCCACCGCGTGCATATTCGGCATCACCCATCTTGATAACACCAACAGGATTATCGCCGACTTGCACCCGTACGGCAGGTGTGCCATTGACCGACAATTCACGCCCATAGCCATAATCAATCTGAAACTGAAACGGTCCTGTACCGCTCATACACGCTGTTAGGGCATTCGCATCCATGCCTAACCGATCGGCAACGGTGGTGATAACAGTTTGGTCGAGCGCACGATTTTTTGCCAAATCATATAACATGGCATGTGTCGCCCAAAATTTACCTTGTTGGTCGGCGCATTCATTTAGTGCCGCCAAAAATGGAGACGCGTTTTCATCAATGATTGGAAAGAAGCGATACTCAATTTTGACCTGCCCCGTCACCACATACGTCTCAATAATTTGCTTAATGGTATCATGATACGTTTGGCAATGTGGACATAGAAAGTCGGCAAATTCGATGATGGTAATCGGCGCATCGGGATTTCCCAAAATAAATGCGCCATCTTCACCCCGCGATGATGGAATATCGGCATAAAATGCGATGAGTTGTGCATCGGCAACGTTGTTGGAATCGGCAACGCTGTTGGAATCGGCAACGCTGTTGGCATCGGCAACACTCATCACTTCTGTATCCTCGGCTGGGCTGGTTGATACATTGGTTACATTCTGGGTTGGTTGTGCTTCTGGTGTGGTATCGGTGGGTGCATCACTGCTACATGCCGATAATATGATCAATATGCCGATGATAAAAAGTCGTCTGAATAACATACCATGTCCTTTTGGGTTATGATTTGCAATAGGTATCAAACCATGTCATCATCTCTTTAAGGTGATGCACACGATGTTCGGGTTCGCCACTGCGCGACATTTCATGACCTTCTCGTGGATAGCGTAATAATTTGGTCACGCCACCGCTACGGCGCACAAAGGCGAATAACTGCTCCCCCTGCTCGATAGGCACACGAAAATCATTTTCGGCGTGAATAATCAACAGGGGCGTTTTGATTTTATGGGCATGTGCCAATGGTGAATGTTCCCATAAAAAGGTCGGGTCTTCCCACGGGTCAACATCAAATTCGCCCGTAATCAATGATGGGACATCGCTCGTGCCGTAAAAACTGATCAGATTATACACGCCTCGTTGCGATGCGGCGCAGGCGAATCGGTCGGTATGACTAATGACCCATGCCGTCATATAGCCACCATAAGACCCACCTGTCACCGCCATGCGTTTGGTATCAATCAATCCTTTTTGGATGAGGACATCTACCCCCGCCATCACATCTTCAAAAGCAGGTTGCCCCCAATTGCGAATGATGGATTTCTGAAATGCCTCGCCGTAACCATCTGCACCACGCGGATTACACGAAAAGACCACATATCCATTCGCCGCCTGATATTGCCATTCATGGAACATACTGGCTTCGCCTGCGCCCCACATGATATGCGGTCCGCCATGAATATTGACAATGAGTGGATATTGCTTGCCATCTTCATATCCGACTGGCAATAAATACCATCCATGAATCTCTAACCCCGATGGTGATGAATAACGAATCTCGTGTGTGGGTTGAATAGTCACTTTATCGAGCCATTCAGAATTGAATGTGGTGATAGGTATGGGCGAAAATTCGCCAACAGGCAAAATCATCAATTCTATCGGACACACATCAGTGCTGGCACAAAAGACGACATCACCCGATGGGCTTACATCTGCGCCTGCTATCTTAAATATGCCTGCCGATAATAATTCAACTGTGCCAGTTGCAATGTTTGCCTTGTAAATCGGTGTATTGCCTTCGCTATTGAGGCTAAAAATCAGTGTGTTGCCGTCTGATGCCCAATTAACACTCGCTGATGAACGGTCTAATTCTAAATTGACATCCAGCACATCACCACCATCTATCGACATAATGGCAATACGGTCAATAGATTGAAACAAACTTTTGCGCCCTTCAATCGGAAAGCGCGTGAATGCCAACCATTCACCGTTGGGGGATGGTTTGGGCGCGAATGCGGTATGGGTGTCATCGGTCAAGCGGGTCTCTTCACCAGTACGGACATTGATGCGGTAAATCGCGCTGTTGCGGAATGGTTCATCCAGAGTAATATCCGTTTGGTGCGCTGTATAGATGAATTTGCCATCATGTGACCATTGTGGCGGTTCATGATTACCCGCCAGATTGGTTAATCGGCGTGGTTTGGCATCATCCCCTGTTAGCCCCTCAGTCGTGCGGATGATATAAATTTGCTCATGACGATCTGATAGATAACTCGTCCCAACTCGATATGGGATTTTTGTTACCACGAGAGGGTCAAATTTTTTGCGGTCTTGTTCTTCTTGGCGTTCTTTACGTGCTTTGCCATCGTGTTTATCTGTTGGTGGGGGTTGTTCTATGCCTTCATTTTTCCGTTCTTCTTCATTTGTGGCGCTCAGAAAGGCGATATAATCACCATTTGGCGACCACGCGGGTGCGGTTGCGCCATTCATCATGCTGGTGAGCGGGCGGGCTTCACCACCGACTGTCATAGGCAATAAATAAATTTGTGGTTTGCCATCGCGTCCAGAGACAAATGCTAATTGTGTGCCATCTGGCGACCAACGGGGTTGTGAATCTTTGCCAGAACGAGTCAGTTGCCGTGCTTTGCCCCCTCTGATAGGGCTTATCCATAAATTGCGTTTGTAACTGTTTTCATCTTTATCCAATGTGACGCGCACATAGACAACCCATTGACCATCAGGGCTGATGCGGGGGTCTTCTGTGGTGATGATATGATATAAATCATCCACTTGCATCGGGCGTTTTGTCATCTTCAAACCTCTATGCGTTATTTGAAATAATTTTAACAGGCTTATTATAACGCAAAAGCCCTTCAACCACCTAAAGCCATATTCTACATAAACAAAACCATATGCTACAATACGGACGAAAATAGGATGAGAGAATTATGGCGATAGACCCACAATTATTCAAACAAGCAATGTCGCAATGGGCAAGCGGTGTCACGATTATCACAACCCGTTTGCCCGATGGCGAGATCAAAGGCATGACGGCATCATCATTCACCAGTGTGAGCATGAATCCATATTTAATTTTGATATGTGTGGCGAAAAAGTTGTATACACATGAAGTCTTGCTCCATAGTGATGTTTTTGCGGTGAATATCTTGAATAGCGCACAGATTGAGATTGCCCAAATCTTCGCAGGGATGCGCCCCGATATTACCGACCGCTTTGCACATGTCGGATATACGACCGCCGATACAGGCGCACCTATCCTGCCCGATGTATCTGGCTGGCTCGATTGCAGAAAATATCAAACCATCGATGCAGGCGATCACACCATCTTCATCGGCGAGGTGGTATCGGCATATGGCGCGACAGATAAAGCACCACTGGTTTATTTTAACCGTCAATGGGGCAGTTTTATGCCCAGCAGTTCATAAATGATGAGGGATATGATGAAATATATTGGCACAATCAAACAAACACAAATTCAGCGCGATCGCCTCAAAATTGGTGAAAAGCCAAATCAATCTTATCGCCCAGACCCACTTTTAACAGTAGATGCAGTTCGCCTCACACCGCACGGTGTGATTGGCTTAACTGCCGATGGTGGTGAATTGATTGATGTTCATCATGCCAACCATCCCAATACGCGCAATGTCCAGCATCAGAACGGCATTTCTGTTGGGTTTACTTTCTTTTATAAGCATATGCAAAATCGCTTTGGAGAAAAGGCGACTATTGGCATCGCTGGTGAAAATATCATCATCGATGATGATGGACAATTGGATGTCAATGGCATTACGGAAGGGGCAACACTCATCATCGAAAATGTGACTACGGGCGCAAAAAATCGATTTACACTGGGAAGAGGTATCCCACCTTGCCGTCCATTCACCCGTTATATCACTCAAAATCCAACACTGGATGGCGATGAACTAGAAGCGCATTTGCAATTTTTATCGAATGGAATGCGCGGGTTTTATTTGTTCTTAGACGATATGACGCATATCCCCGTCATTCAAGCAGGTGATAAAGTATATATTGCCGACTAAAAATGGGCGCAATTTCGCGCCCATCTGTCATCATTCCATCCAGCGACGTGCCGCCAATGCCGCCCCGATAATCCCCGCATCGTTCAGTAATTGTGCAGGTACTAATGGGGCGTTAGTCTTGAGATATTTGGCGAATTCTTCGTGTTTTTTGCTCACACCACCGCCCATGATGATTAAATCGGGGGAGAATAAAAATTCGACATGTGCCAAATATTCGTTCACCCGTTTTGCCCACTCTTCCCATGACCATTGTTTGCGTTTACGAGTGGCATCAGATGCACGCCGTTCCGCTTCTTTGCCTCGAATTTCCAGATGTCCCAATTCGGTATTTGGCACGAGTGTTTGATTAACGAAAATGGCGCTCCCAATGCCAGTGCCGAATGTCAATATCATCACAATGCCTTTATGATCGCGTCCAGCGCCAAATCCCATCTCGGCAATGCCTGCGGCATCAGCATCATTTAAGACCATAAATGGCAAACCCGTTATATCGGTAAATAGCGCATGGGCATCTGTGCCTATCCAACTTTTATCCACATTGGCGGCACTATATACCACACCACGTTTGACAATAGCCGGAAATGTGCATCCAACAGCCCCGTTCCAATTGAAATGTTCGACCAATTGTCTGACAACGATGGCAACGGCTTCGGGTGTGGATGGATCTGGCGTATCTATCCGATGACGGTCTGTGACCAATATCCCGTGCAAAGTGTCGACAATTGCCCCTTTAATCCCAGAACCGCCAATGTCAATGCCTAAAATTTCCACGATG
Organism: Phototrophicales bacterium; assembly: GCA_002794515.1. Taxonomy (GTDB): domain Bacteria; phylum Chloroflexota; class Anaerolineae; order Aggregatilineales; family Phototrophicaceae. The sequence continues at coordinate 11,543 of PGTJ01000002.1, read as the reverse complement.
CACCTCCTAAATACATGGCTATGATGATTTTTGCGCCCATAATTCGATGAAATAAGCGAGTAACCGTGCACCGTACCCTGTTGCCCCTTTGGTGGGTATGGTCGGGTTATTTTCGGCATCCACCATCATACCCGCCATATCCACATGCGCCCAAATGGGATAATCTACAAATTGCTTGAGGAATGCCGCCGATGTCCCCACCCCGCTCCTCGGTCCACCACTATTTTTTATATCCGCCGTATCAGACTCAATCGCTTTATCATATTCAGGATAGAGGGGCAAGCGCCATACCCGTTCTTCGGTGAAATCACCCGCTTGCGAGAGCAAATTCGCCACATCATCATCCGTTGCAAATAACCCCGCCGCGGCTTTGCCTAATGCTACGACACACGCCCCGGTCAGTGTGGCAATATCCACCACAGCCACGGGATGATATCGTTTGGCATAAACTAACGTATCGGCAAGGATGAGTCGCCCTTCGGCATCAGTGCTGATAATTTCAATGGTTTTGCCATTGCTCGCCGTCAACACATCTTGTGGGCGGTATGCCTTATCGCTAATCATATTCTCTACAGCAGGGACTAATCCGACCACATGCAACGGCACTTGTAAATCGGCGATGATAGACATGGCGCTGATGACCGCACCACCGCCCCCCATATCGGCTTTCATACCAATCATACCTTCGGCTGTCTTGATGCTATATCCGCCTGTATCGAATGTCACCCCTTTACCGACCAAGACGATGGTTGGCAGTGTCCCCGCTTTATCGGCATTGTGTTCCAAAATGATGAAACGTGGGGTATGGGTTGTGCCACTGCCTTGTGCCACACCCAACAATGCGCCCATTTTGAGCGCACGCATATGACCTTCCTCTAAAATTTCAACGCGCAAGCCTTTCGCTTTTGCCATATCGCTGGCGCGTTCTGCTAAATAAGCAGGTGTACAAATATTCGGTGGCGTATTGACCAAGTTTCGCGTCATAACCGCGCCTTCGGCATATGCCTTGCCACGATTCGCGCCTGCTTGTGCATCGGCTAAATCGGCTTGATTAAAGACCGAGATGTGCAATTCGTCAATTTCATCTTGTGCGGTGCTATCACTTTTTTGTCCGCGATACGTATATAACCCCATGATTGCACCTTCTACAACCGCTTGTGCCGATTGCATCGCAGTAAGTGCATGATCGTTACCACCGCGCACCAACAAAGTCGCCACCCGTTTCGCCTTGATTTTACGGGCATGTTGCATTCCTGTTGCCACTGCGCGGCGTAAGGTAATCGCCGAAAATTCTTGAGATTTGCCCAATCCAACCAAGACCACCCGCTTAGTATTGATCGCACCTCGCGGGTAAATCACGGCAATCTGTCCAGATTTACCCGTAAAATCGCCCGCATCTATCAATTCTTGAACAGCGCCATTGGTGGCTTTATCAATGGCATCCGTTGCCCCACCATACCCCGCGTTATCCTCGACTAAAAATGTTACGATGGTATCGCAATCGGTCTCGATAATCGGCTTGACATGAATTTGAATATCCACAATCAACATCCTTTTGATGATAAAAATTTCTTAAATCAATTTGCCGACTATTATGTCACATTCCACTAACGACTGCCAACGATTATAATAAGACCATAATGACACAGTTACATATATAGGAGTTCACTTCATCTAATGACCGATAATGCCACGATGAGCATTCGCCAAACGGAACAATTTTTACATCTCTATAAACCACCTGCGATTGATGGCAATTTTAAGGGTAAACACATCATCAGTGTGGAGCAGTTTCATCGTCAAGATTTAGAAGCACTGTATGCCGTCAGCAAAACCATGCGCCAACGGGTCATGGAACACGACCGCGATTTGGTGCGCTTATGCGAGGGACGTTTGATGGCATCGCTATTTTTTGAAGCCAGTACCCGAACCGATATGTCGTTTCAGGCGGCAATGCGTCGTATGGGCGGGTCGGTGGTATCTGCCAGTAATGGTGTACAATTTTCATCGGTGTATAAAGGCGAAAATTTAGCCGATACCGTGCGGGCGGCGGGATGCTATGCCGATATTATCGTCATCCGTCACCCACAAATCGGCTCATCTTATGAGGCAGCATATTACTTAGACCGCCTGAATGAACGCATCACCATCCCAACGGCTGTAATTAGTGGAGGAGATGGTGCGGGTGAACATCCCACCCAAGCCTTGCTCGATTTATTCACCATCGCCGACCTAAAAAATGGTCCCGATAACCTCACCATCACCTTAGTCGGCGATTTGCTCTATGGTCGGACTGTTCATTCGCTCGTTAAATTGATTGGGCTATGGGGCGCACAGAATACAACACTCTGCTTGGTATCGCCACCATCACTACGCATCCCCGACACGGTTTTAGATTTTGTGCAAAAACACGGCATCACCGTACATGAGACGACCGACTTGTATGAAGTATTGCATCAGACCGATGTGATTTATTGGACGCGCATCCAAGAAGAACGCTTTGCCCGCAAAGCCGATTACGAAGCCATTAGCGATAACTTCATCATGACACCCGCCGTGCTGAATCAAGCCAAGCGTGATGTTATCCTCATGCACCCCCTACCCCGCAAGCATGAAATGGGGACACCGCATGACCACGATATACTCGATCAAAATCCGCGTTCAGTTTATTTTCAACAAATGGAAAATGGCATGTTCGTGCGTATGGCACTCATGGCGATGGTGTTGGGCGCGGTATGAGCAACATCATCACCATTCATGGCATGGTAGACCCGCATGTCCATCTGCGTGGATTAGACTGGGCGCATAAAGGCACTTTTTATTCCGAAACCTGTGCGGCGGTGGCAGGTGGTTATTGGGCGGTGATGGATATGCCCAATACCACCCCGCCAACACTCAATCGCCCTCATTTAGATAAAAAATTAGCCGAAATTCGCGCCCAAGCGGTGTGCGATTGGGGCGTGTATTTTTGCGCCTCTGCCACAGGTAATTGGGATGAATACCCCCAAATATTTGATGATGTGTGTGGTGTGAAGATGTTCAACAACGACACCACTGGACATTTATTGGTCGAAGATGATGCCATTCGTGAGGGGCATTATGCCCATTGGGATGGTCGTAAAATTTTTGCTAATCATGCTGAAAATGAGACCTGTGCCACAATCATCGAACTCGTCCGAAAATATCGGAAACCAACACATATCGTCCATGTATGCACCGCTTATGAGGTGGATTTAATCCGCCATGCAAAAGCAGATGGATTGCCAATTACCTGTGGGGTGTGTCCACATCACTTGTTTCTGACGGAAGACGATTTGCCTCAGTTAGGTTCGCTTGGATGGATGAAGCCCACGCTCAAAACGCGAACAGACCAAGATGCCTTATGGCAGGGTATTGCCGATGGCGTGATTGATGTGGTCGAATCTGACCATGCCCCACATACACGCGCCGAAAAAGCCTCCGATAATCCCCCTTACGGTGTTCCTGGACTAGAGACAACCTTACCCCTCATGCTCACGGCTGTGCATGAGGGGCGCATATCACTGGAAAAAGTGGTCGATTTGGTCGCTAATAATCCCCGTCACATTTGGGGATTAACTTGCCCTCCACAGACTTACTCTTTGGTCGAAATAGACGAGTCACGGATCTTGACCACAGACCACTTACATAGCCTCGTCAAATGGTCGCCATTTGAGGGGATGCGTTTATATGGGATTGTACGCGAGACATGGATCCGTGGTGTAAAAGTATATGATGGCGAACATATCCTCGTTGATGGTGGATTTGGAGTGAACCTATATGGATAAATGGCTCAATTTCGGCGTATTGCAAACTAGCAAACTCGCCTATCAGCTCACCAAACCGATGTTGTTCGCAAAATCGGCACAAGAGGCACATAAGGCGATATTGCGCGTGTTAGTGCGTTTAGATGCGTCATCAATTGCACAAGTCGCCATTAGGCAGTTGTATCAAGCGACATTTAAGCCACATCCTGTGACCGTTGGTGGGGTAGATTTGCCACATCCGTTCATCCTCGCCGCGGGCTTCGTCAAGGGACATGGCTTTGAAAGCGAACATGATGCGCTTATTGCTGGGCGACATCATAATATCATCCCCGGTTGGCGCACGATGCCCAATTTAGTCGGCGTGGTCGAATTTGGGTCATTCACGCGTCATCCACGCATGGGCAATGATGGTGTGGTAATCTGGCGCGATATTGAAACCCATTCCACACAAAATCGGGTTGGTCTCAAAAATCCGGGCGCAGTGGGCGCATCAGCATTTTTAGCAGGGCGTAAAGCCGATTTGCCCACTGTTTTCGGCATCAATATTGCACCATCCCCCGGTGTAGACGATTTGGAACAAGAAAAATCGGACATCCTCGATTCTATCAGCGCTTTCATCACCAGAGGTGTGCGTCCAGCGTGGTTCACACTCAACCTCAGTTGTCCGAATACAGAAGACGACCCATCTTCTCATCAGACCGAAGCCAAAACACGCATGTTATGCCGTGCCATTCAAGACTTATTGGCGCATGAAACCAATAACACTATCCCCTTATGGGTAAAAATTAGCCCTACTCTATCTGATGTACAATATCGCGTCCTCATGCGCGTCTTTGCTGATGAAGGGGTGAGTGCCGTCATCGCCACCAATACCATCCCTCTGCCAACACCCGATAATCCATCGGTGATGGCAGGAGTCGGCGGTGGCAAATTACACGACCATGCGGTGCGTGTGGCGGGGTTATTGATGGATGAAAAACGCACATATGGCTATTTGGTAGATGTAATTGGATGTGGTGGGATACAAGACCCAATTAGTTATCAGCATTTTCGGCAACACGGCATTGTTGTAGCACAATATTGGTCGGGCATGATATTCAAAAGCCCACTTATGGCAGGAACTATCTTAGCAGAACTGGAACACAACGCATGAAAACACTCTCTGAAGAAATTGCATCTGCATTGGTACAAATCGGCGCGGTGACATTCAAGCCAGAAGCACCTGTGCGCTTCAAGTCAGGCATATTATCACCTGTGTATGTCGATAACCGCATCATCCCCTATCATCCAGCGGTGTGGGATAAGGTGATGACACAATTCACGCATGTCGCTATGCACCTTTGCAAGCCGTTTGATGTGGTGGCAGGGATTGCCACAGGGGGCATACCACATAGCGCCACACTCGCCTATACCCTCAAAAAACCATCGGTGTATGTCCGTAAAGAAGAAAAAGAACATGGTCTTAAAAATCGTGTTGAAGGTGGTGATGTGCGGAGTAAACATGTTTTGCTCATAGAAGACATGATAACCACGGGTGGTAGTAGCCTATCTGGTGTGAGCGCCCTGCGCGATAATGGGGCGATTGTCGATGATTGCATCGCTATTGTCAGTTACAATTTTCCAGAAGCAACAATCGCTTTTGATGAGGCAAAAGTTACATTACATACCCTCACCACCTTCCCTATCATTTTGAATGAGGCGAGAGAATTGGGTATCCTGAGTGAAAAAATGGTTGCCTTGGTATTGGATTGGTTATCAGACCCACATGGGTGGGCGGGAAGGCATAATCTGTTATGAATGGCATCGCCAAGTATGAAGCACGCGCCTTATCGGCTAATTCGTTGCTTTGTGTCGGGTTAGATAGCGACAAAGCAAAAATCCCCGCCCAATTTGCTAATCCATTTGAATTTAACAAGTGGATTATTGATCAAACACATCCTTATGTATGTGCTTATAAACCGAATATGGCATTTTATGAAGCACTCGGTGCGAAGGGATGGGATTATCTGGCACAAACAGTGGATTATATCAGGAGCAATCATCCCGATATTTTCACCATCTGCGATGCCAAACGCGCCGACATTGGCAATACGAATGCGGGATATGTCCGCGCTATTTTTGATGAATTGGGATTTGATGCCATCACCTTGCATCCGTATCTGGGTAAAGAGGCATTAGCACCATTTTTAGAGCGCGAAGATAAGGTCTCGATCATCCTCTGTCGGACATCCAACCCCGAATCGGGCGAATTTCAGAATATAATGGTCGGGGATAAACCCCTCTGGCGGGTCATTGCTGAACGGGTTGCCACCGATTGGAATACACATCATAATTGCATGTTGGTCATGGGCGCGACATATCCAGAAGAATTCGCGGGGTTACGTGATATTATTGGTGATATGCCCCTGCTCATCCCTGGCATTGGCGCACAAGGGGGAGATTTAGCGGGTGTCATGCGTTATGGTATCGCCAAAAATGATTTGGGGCTGATCATCAACGCCTCGCGCAGTATCATCTTCGCGCAAAATCCTGCATATGAGGCGCGAACATTACAAGCACAAATCAATGGTTTTCGCGCCCGTACAACGTGTTGATGATGCACATCACCAGCAATTTGTGTTCGGCATCGTGCATCCGTTCTTCGACATCTTCTAGCCTATCTTCGGGGTACATCGGCACGACCACCGTGCCGATGACCTCTCCTCTGTCCACTTCGGGGATGACATAATGCACCATGCACCCCGTTTCATCAATCAATCCTTGCCGATATGCCTCATATGCCCGTTGGATGGCATTTGTGCCGATGAAAAAATTGGGCAATGCCGGATGAAGATTAATCACCTTGCGTGGGAAATGGTCTAAAAATGCGGGCGAAAAAATGTGCATCCATCCCGCCAAGACGATTAAATCGGGGTTATAGGGCGCGATTTTTTCGGCTAAATCAGTATCATAGGCATGGCGGTCTTTGCCCGCATCCTTATATGGCTTGAGTGGAAAATAGAGTGTGGGAATACCTGCTTTTTCTGCCCGAACTAATCCATATGCCTCTTTGCGATTGCTCACCACGAGGACAATCTCCGCTTTGAGATAACCCTCAGCAATCGCATCGATAATCGCTTGTAAATTCGACCCATTACCCGAAATCATCACGACCAATTTTTTCATAGAATTTCCACCCCCCCATCACCACTGATTATCGTGCCTACACGAGACAATTCGGGCAATAATGCCCGCGCCTGTGCTTCGTGTTCAAGCGGGACGACAATCAACATGCCCAAACCCATATTGAACACATGGAACATCTCGTCATCGGAAATATCTCCAATGCGTTGAATCATGCCGAAAATTGGCAATTCGTGCCATGTCCCGCGTTGAATAGTGGCGGATATGCCCTGCGGAAAGATGCGTGGGAAGTTATCGATAATTCCCCCACCTGTGATATGTGCCAATCCGCGAATATCTATTCCGCCATGCCACAATGTTTGTATTTCACGCATATAAGGGCGATGAATAGCCAATAAAGCCTCGCCGATGGTCTGACCATCTAATTCCGCTTGGGGCATTGACCAATCGAAATCGGCGAGTATTTTGCGTGCCAACGAGTAACCATTGGTATGCAAACCTGTCGAAGCTAATCCCAACACCACATCACCCGATTGAATCCGAGAGCCGTCTATCAGGCGCGGTTTATCAACCACACCGACAATCGTCCCCACCAAATCTATCTCACCTGTCTGATAAACACCGGGCATTTCTGCCGTCTCGCCACCAAGCAAAGCACATCCAACGGCACGACAGGCGGTGGCACAACCACTAACGACAGTGGCAATCTGTTCGGGATTGAGTTTTGATGAGGCGATATAATCTAAAAAGAACAATGGTGTAGCCCCTTGTACCAAAATATCATTCACACAATGATTGACCAAATCCTGACCAATGGTATCCCACTTGTTCATCTTAGAGGCGACCATTGTCTTTGTGCCGACACCATCTGTTGAGGCGACTAAAATTGGCGAGACGAAATTTTTCAGCTTATCTATGGCGAATAACCCACCAAAATTGCCTGTGTCGGATAGCACCTCTGGTGTATAGGTGGTGCGGATAGCTTCTTTCATCAGGTCAACTGCTTTTTGACCTGCTTCAATATCTACCCCTGCCGATGCGTAAGTGTTATCGGTCACGATACCCCTCCAGCCGTGCGTCCAATGTCTTTACGATAGTGCATTCCATCAAAATGGATATGTTGAATGTGGTCATAAGCGCGGTCTAATGCCATGAGCAAAGTATCACCAAAGGCAGATATGGCTAATACACGACCGCCATTGGTGATAATCGTATCATCCTTAACCGATGTGCCAGCATGAAAGACCATCACCCCCTCGGATGATTTATCTAATCCAGTTATAGGCAATCCTTTTGGATAGTTGGCGGGGTATCCCCCAGATGCCAAGACGACAGTCGCGCAGAAGGCATTTTTCCACTCAATGCTAATATCGGCTAATCGACCTTCTATACAGGCAATCATCACCTCATATAAATCGGTCTCTAGTAGTGGCAAAAGGACTTGTGTCTCTGGGTCGCCAAAACGGGCATTAAATTCCAGCACTTTTGCCCCGTTTGATGTGAGCATCAAGCCTGCATACAACACACCAACAAATGGTGTGCCATTTTCGGCTAAACTATCCACCATCGGTTGCATGATGGTCTTTTGGATATGCGCTAAATCATCGACAGACAAATCGCTGATAGGTGCGAATGCACCCATACCACCGGTGTTTGCCCCTCTATCTCCATCTAATGCCCGTTTGTGGTCACGGGCGGGTGGCATAAGCGATACTGTGTGACCATCACAAAATGCCAACACCGATGCCTCCACACCATATAATCGTTCTTCGATGATAATTTTGGATGATGCACTACCAAATCCACCCGAATGTCTTAGATAATTCAATGCCTCTTCTGCTTGCTCTTTGTTATCACAGACCACCACGCCCTTCCCCGCCGCTAATCCATCTGCTTTGACAACAACAGGATGCTTGCACGTTTGCAGATAGGCACGGGCAGATGTTTCATCTGTAAATTCGGCATATTCGGCGGTGGGGATGTTTTTTTTGACCATCAGCGACTTGGCAAAGGCTTTCGATGCTTCGATTTGTGCCGATGCTCGCACAGGTCCGAATACACGCAAACCAATTCGCTGTAATTCATCGGCTAATCCGAGTGCTAACGGGACTTCGGGACCAATCACTACGAGATCGAAATGCTGTTCATCTGCCAATTTGACCAATGCAGAAATATCTTCTGGTGCAATTGGCACGTTTTGCCCAATACCAGATGTGCCTGCATTGCCCGATGCGATAAAAATCTCGCCCACATGGCGCGATTTTTTCAATGCCCATGCAATGGCATGTTCACGACCACCATTTCCAACAATCAAAATACGTGCATTGCTCATTTTGTTCGTCCCCATGCGCCCATGATAGCCACACGTCCTTCTTGTTCCTCAAATAACCAATTGGGGATAGCAACGGGATATTGCCCCGAAAAACACGCATTACAATGCCCAGTCCCTTTTGACTGAACACCTTCCATCACCGCCTTAGATAATCCTTCTATGCTCAAATATGCGAGGCTATCTGCGCCAATTTGTTGGGCAATTTCTTCGATGGAATGATTATGGGCAATGAGCTGTTTATAAGTTGCCATATCTATCCCCATAAAACACGGATGACGGACAGGCGGTGAGGAGACGCGGACATGTACCTCTTTCGCGCCACCATCGCGTAACAACCGCACCAGCGGACCCGATGTATTGCCACGCACAATCGAATCATCCACCAAAACGACCCGCTTGCCTTCTAAATTTTGTACCAATGGATTGTATTTGAGATGCACACTATTCTTTCGCAATTGGTCATCGGGCTGGATGAATGTGCGTCCGATATACCGATTTTTCGTCAAGCCTTCGGTATATGGCAAACCCGATTGAAGGGCATAGCCAATCGCCGCAGGCGTGGCAGAATCGGGGACACCAACTACAATATCGGCATCTGCAGGGGCTTCGATGGCGAGTTGTTTGCCCAAGCGTTGGCGCACATTATGAATGAATTGCCCCTCCATCAAACTATCTGGACGAGCAAAATACACATATTCAAAAATACACAATGCCCGTCTGGGCGATTCTTTGCCCATAATCGAATGAACACCCGCATCATCTATCCGTACAATTTCGCCTGGTTCGATTTCGCGCACGAATGTTGCGCCGATAGTGGATAACGCACACGACTCAGATGCTAATACATATCCATCATCACCCAATTTGCCCAAACACAACGGGCGCAAACCCAAATTATCGCGCACACCATATAACGCATTGCGCGTTAAAATGGTCAGCGAATATGCTCCTTCTGCCAATTGCATCATGGCTTTGATGCGATGTTGCCATAAGTCCAGATAATCACCATCAATATCCAAATAATCACCATCCAGCCATGTATCGGGTGGGGCGGCGAGCATCTGTGTGATGACCTCGCTATCTGTTGTGGATGATAATCCAACACCACGTTTGAGCAACATCTGACGCAAATGTAAGGTGTTGGTCAGATTACCATTGTGTGCCACACCTAAGGGACCGTCTATCGTCTCGATGAGATACGGTGATGTATTGCGTAAGCCAACACCACCTGTTGTCGAATAACGGTTATGCCCAATGGCGATATGTCCTTCTAATGGTTTAAGGTGCTCTTCATCGAAGATTTGCGAGACGAGTCCCATCCCTTTGTGAATATATGCCACCTGTCCATCGCTGGTGACGATGCCCGCCCCTTCCTGCCCACGATGTTGTAAGGCATACAATGCGAAAAATGTGAGCCGTGCCACATCCCGACTGCGCGCATAAATGCCAAAAACGCCACATTCCTCTTTGGGTTTGTCGTCATTATAGGGCATAATTAAATCTGAATCGTGCATGGTGTGTTTTTTGCCTCTTTTATCATTTTAGATACGTTTTTATGTTTTTCTGGATGCGTTCCCCAATCGGTACATCGCCCATGATGAACGGCTTGCGTGTTAGCCGTTCATATGCCTGTATATAACGATATGCCACTTGTGCGATAAATTCATTGGGCATTATCGGTGGTGTGCCTTCACCTTTATAACCCTGTTCCGCAAACCATAAGCGTAGATATTCTTTGTCGAAATGCTCTGGCTGATTGGGATTCGCCTCATAACTCGATTTTATCCAATAGCGACTCGAATCTGGTGTATGGATTTCATCGATGAGTACCAATTCGCCATCAATCGTGCCAAATTCATATTTGGTATCCACCAAAATGAGACCTGCTTGGTCGGCGAGATGTTGCCCACGCGCAAATAGTGCCAAAGCTACTTGTTCAATTTTTTCCCATAATGTCGGTGAGACAATTCGCTTTTGTATGATTTCATCTCGTGTAAGGCGTTCATCATGACCACCATCGGATGCTTTGGTGGTCGGTGTGATGACGGCTTGTGGCAAACGGTCATTTTTTTTCATGCCATCAGGCAAGGCGATGCCATATGGTGTGCGTTCTCCATTGGCATACATTGTCCACATTGATGTGCTGGTGACACCTGTTAAATAACCACGCACCACTACTTCAACTGGCACGGGTTGTGCTTCTTTGGCAACGGTGACATTTTCATCGGGGCTGGCTATAACGTGATTATTCACAATATCTTCTGTTTGTTCAAACCACCATAGGCTCAATTGGTTTAATACTT
>PGTJ01000006.1 GCA_002794515.1 Phototrophicales bacterium | reverse complement strand
TTTACCAATAAACGACTGATATTGGTAGATAAACAAGGTCTAACTGGTAATAAAGTTGAGTATCATTCAGTCCCTTACAAATCGATTATTCAATTCTCGATTGAAACAGCAGGCGCTTTTGATCGTGATTCTGAACTCAAACTTTATATTACAGGCGGGCAAGTGATTGAGAAAGAATTAAAGAGAAGCATCGATATTCGTGGCTTACAAAAAACACTTGCTTCGTACATTCTGAAGTAATTGCCACTTTAAGTGATTAAAATCCCGCCTATGAACACACATAGGCGGGCAGGATTATCTTCATCGTATGGTATCAGTCAGGCTTCGTGATTGGCTTTGCCATTTTTATGACCGACCAATTCCAATTCGCCATAACCTGTGATGTAGCCACGACAATTCGGCGCGCCACACGAGCAATAGAATGGCTTGAAGAGCCGTTCTTCGGTTTGGGCATAATCCATCGTCACAAATTCGCCCGGCTCAATATCTTTAATCGCCGTGAAGGTGCGGGTTTGCATATCCACGCTGGCATTCGGGTCGCACGAGTGTAGCACCTTGCCCATGAAAAATGGATCGTGCAGGTGCAGGTGATCATTCACGCGCAAGGTGAATTGGGTGATTTCTGACGAGAAAAATCCGGTAAAACGAAAGATAATATCGCCTTTTTTGAATGGCACGAGCGTCACCACACCTTGACCAACACCATCATCCACAAATTTGATGGCGAATTTATCTTTGGTGGGTTCATATTCGTAGGTTGGCATTTCTTCTGGATAGAAACGATTCGACATGGTTGGTTTTCCTCTCTTGATATACTGAATAGAATACACAGGTGTTGCAAAATATATCGGATGCTCTAAATACATCCGCCAGTTGGTTATTGGATGACAATCCGCAAGGTCGTCAATGATTTATCTTCTACACCGACAACACCACTACCTTTGTGTCGTAGATATGCCAGATAATCGAGCAATTCTTGGGTGAGAATTTCACCTGGCACCACCAACGGGATACCGGGCGGGTAGGGGATGATGTTCTCGGCGCTGATCTCACCGACTGATTGTGCCAATGGCACAGGGCGCGATGTGGCGAAATACGCATCGCGTGGACTGATAGCGATTTTCGGCAATTCGGCAGGGGGCGGCACTTCGGGGTCGTTATCTACCGTCCGTTTATCTTGGGCAATTTGGCGCAGGGCGCTAATCAGGCGGTTAATGGTGTGGTCATCATCACCAATGGTGATTGAGCAAATGATCTGGCGCAAATCGGCGAATTCCACATCGATTCCGTAAGTATGACGAAGCGCATCGGATACGGCATAACCTGTCTGACCAATCCCGCGCACACCGATGACCAATTTGGTCGGGTCGTAGGCAAAAATGCCATTATGACCGATTAAATCATCGCCATAACACCACAACCCATCGATGTCGGCGATTTGCTCACGGGCATAATATGACAGTTCTAATACCCGACTGAGCAAGTCGTAGCCTTCGGTCGCCATTTGCATCCGTGCCGCATCCAACGAGGCGAGCAACAGCGAATTGGGTGATGACGATTGCAACAGCGCCATCACTTGTGCCACTCGTGCTACATTCACCCGATCCCCAATCACATGCAACATCGAGGCTTGGGTGAGCGCACCTTGTGTTTTATGTGTGCTTTGAATCACCATATCGGCGCCAAGTTGTGTCGCCGATTTCGGCAATCCATCATGGAATGCCAAATGCGACCCGTGCGCCTCATCCACCAACATCAATGCGCCATGCTCATGGGCGATTTGGCTGATGGTTGCCGTATCAGATAACACGCCGTAATAATTGGGCGATGTGATATGAACGGCGGCGATGTTATCGTGTTCGGTGAATAATCGCCGTACCACATCTGCCGATACCGCCAAAGATGATCCAACTTGCGGATGATAATCGGGCGGGATATACACCGGCATCGCGCCCGATAGCACCAATCCACCATACACAGACCGATGACAGGCACGGGGCATCATCACTTTTTGCCCTGCGCCAGAGGCGCTCATAATCGCGCCCATATTGCCGACGGTAGACCCGTTGATGAGAAAAAAGGTGTGGTCTGCGCCATAGGCTTGTGCCGCCAATTGTTGTGCTTCGAGCAGTTTGCCTTTAGGGGCATGTAAATAATCGATAATGCCGTTGATCTCGACTACATCAGCGGGATGAAGATTGCCACCCCAATATTGCTCCAACATGGGATGAGGTTTCATGTTCATCTTATGACCGGGCATGTGGAAGGAAATATGATACGCCTCTTTTTCTGCCAATAAGCTTTCGAGGTAGGGCATTCGGCTTTGGTCGAGGTCGCCCGTCAGGTTGTTTTGGCGGTTTTTGGGATTGGTTATCAATTCGCTTTATTCCTCATAAACAGGTGATGATTATCACCATAAAAACGCAAAAAATTATGTGTGATTCGCTTCTCTCCGCAACGCCTTGCGTTGAATCAGCAACATAGCTTGTCAAAAACCATAGCCGTCATGATAGACAGTCAATATGGCAACATCTTTACACCCAAATCAAACTCACTGGGTGATTGTGAATATCATAAATTTATACGAACAACAATTTGTGGTCGGGCAACTGGGTCGCAGGGGGATTGCCTGTGCGACAAGATTGCATGGGCGAGGTGTAAAGTCCCGTTTATGAGGCTACAGTCACATTCAATGGATGTGTCCATTTTGATAGATGTAACTCCTAGCGCGGTTAGTGTAAACCCGCTTATATCATGACCACTATCATCCATTATCATCACATTATCGTGCATGTCAATAGGTTATCATCTTATTGGGACTAAATTCATATCAAACACCCCAAAATATGGGTGTTTTTGGATAAAAATCACATTCTAACCCAATCTAAACAGGCGTATAGCAATCGTTATGCGCCTTTGTCGCAATTTTCTCCTATAATTTAGGATATGAAAACAACACGACACCTACTCATTTGCGGATTTTTATGTGGCATGATGATGGCATTCCTTTTGACCATCAACAGCCAATCGGATGCGCTTGCTCATGCACAAGCCAATTTCGTCACCACGCGCACACTCACCGCAACCGCGCCTATGGTGGATATCAGCCGTCCTTTTTCAGTCGATATACAACAGCAAACAATCCAATATGATTTCGCGCCGTTGATATTATCAGCAGGGGATAACCCCAATCGCGTTTTTATCAGCACACCATTCACCGTCTCACTCACCCGTGTTGCACCTGTTTTGGATGTCGGTCTGATTGTACATGTCGCGCAAACGACATATGATGAAAATGCCGTAGATGTGGCTTTACGCGGGTCTGTAGATGGCGAAACATGGACAGATTGGCAAATCATAGACCATTTTCATGTGGATGCTGTTGGGCTATATGCCCATTTATTCAGTTTTGATCAATCCACCCGTTATATCCAATTGGGCATCTTTTGGGATGAGACTGCTATTTCACAATCTATCACATTTTCATCGGCGACCATCAGCCTGATTAGCGCGGGCGAAACACCGCCGAGCGCCATCGCCGATATTCAAGCACGGGCATCCTCTGGTCAGACGATTATGTTGCCCAATTCCGCGCCCCAACCGGTCGTATCACGGACAGGGTGGGGCTGTCCCGATGGACAAAACGCGCCCCTATGGTCGCCACAATATACCACAATCACTCATTTCATTGTGCATCACACCGCCACACCAAACACCGATACCGACTGGGCGGCGCGGGTGCGCTCTATATGGCATTATCACACCAACACACTGGGGTGGGGGGATATTGGTTATAATTACCTCATCGATCCCAACGGTGTGATATACGAGGGACGCGCAGGTGGTGATGGGAGCATCGGCGCACATTTTAGTTGTATGAATAGCAAGACGATGGGCATCGCGTTAATCGGCACATTCACCAGCGTCAATCCATCGAATAATGCGCTGAATAGCCTCAAAAATTTATTGGCATGGAAGGCGACTATTTTGAACATTAACCCGACAGGGTGGGGGTATCATAATCCATCGGCATTAACCATGTGGAACATATCGGGACATCGGGATGGCAATTCATCGATATACGGATGCCCAAGCGGTACGACATGCCCTGGGGATGTGTTATATCATTTGTTGCCATCTATTCGCAATGATGTGGCAAACCTGATTGTACCCACCCTCACACCAACACCCACATCGACCAATACACCCACACCGACTCGGACACCGACACCCACCATCACACCAACACCGAGCAACACCCCAACCAATTATACCGAATGGGACATTCCGCATAATGATTTGTTGCATCAGTTACAAATTCAAAATCATCATCCCATTGGTTATGTGTTGGTCGTATATGGAGAACGCCAACTTGAATTTTATGTGGATGTTGATGGTGTGGTGTATATCATCACCATCGCCATACGGCGCACAATTGTGGATTTTGTCGAGATGACGGTGTTATCTGTCACCACAGTGGATCATATCCCTGCCGATGAGGGGACACACCAATATTTAGCGGGTATCATCCCTGCCGATTTTATCCGTGCATTGGATGCGTTATTAGATAACCGTTATGGCGTGAGTGAATACAATGTCGAGGATGTTCTCATCGGCAATAATCGCTTGCGCGTTGGTGTGTTGTTGGGGGGATGAAGGCATAAAGCACATGTACCGTGCTAAAATTCGATGATAAATTTCCAACTAGCCCCTTTAGTGGGCTTATGAAATGCGAATAGCCATCGGCATTGTGCCGATGGCGGAATTGATCTGAATTGTATCAGGCAAATTATGACGGGCTATTTTCGGTCGCTTGTTTTCGTTGGGCATCCATATAAAATGACTCAATTAACCCCGTCCAGAACAACCCTGCCATGACCGATGAGCCACCCGTCAACACACCCGAAAGCAACCATCCGCCGATGGGAATCATGCTCAAGAATACATTCAGAAGTCCTTGCGAGACGCGCAATGCCGTATAACTTACCACACCACCCGTCACGATAATCATGCCCGCTTTGTTGAGCATATCGGCTAATTTTTCTGATGTCGGGGCATCGTTGAAGTAAATCCGATAAATATCCCAAAACATCCACGCATCTGCCGCGGCAATACCAACCATTTTCGCCGTTTCCATCGCAGGGACGGGTACAGCCCCCGCCACACCTGTGCCGATAGCATTTTGAACAATGCGGAGCATGGCATCGAGGCGTTTTTGATCTAATTTTTGCACATCCATCGTGTTTTTTCCTCTTTCATCTCATATAATAGCTATTACGCATTTTTTTGAATAAAAGTTGTGAAAGGGGTTGATTGTGAGTGATAATGAATTACCCAAAGTGACCATTTATAGTGATGGTGGATGTAGTCCCAATCCGGGATTTGGCGCATGGGCGGCATTATTGATGTTCACACGGGAAAATGGTGAGTTGGTCGAAAAAGCCCTGACCGGTTATGACTCACAGACGACCAATAACCATATGGAACTCACAGCCGCCATTCAAGCATTAGAGGCGCTCAAAATGCGGTGTGAGGTTGATTTTTATACCGATAGCCAATATCTGAAGAATGGCATCACCACATGGTTAAATGGTTGGATAAAAAATGGATGGCGCACTGCCGATAAACAACCTGTGAAAAATCGAGATTTATGGGAACGACTACACCTCGCCACCCAACGCCATATCATTCATTGGCATTGGACACGGGGACATGCGGGGGATCGTCACAACGAGCGGGTCGATGAACTGGTTAATCAGACCCGAATGAATGCCTATCGCAACCTGCGTTAATACGAACAAACATCTTTGGAGGATATAATACTTATGCCACGCATAGCCAATCGTGTTATCCCTTTTGGGACGACCATCTTCACCGAAATTAATGCCCTTGCCCAACAATATAATGCCGTCAATTTGGGGCAGGGCAGACCCGATTTTGATGGTGCGCCAGAAGTGGTGCAAGCCTATGTCAATGCGCTTCAATCGGGTTTATATAACCAATATGCCCCTGGCGCGGGGGCGCTGGTGGCGCGTCAGGGCGTGGCGAATTTTATCGGGCGACATTATGGCATGGATATAGACCCACAATCAGGTGTGATTATCACCGCAGGGGCGACCGAAGCTGTTTTTGCCTCGATTATGGGGCTGATAGACCCCGGTGACGAGGTGATTATCATCGAGCCATTTTTTGATAGTTATGCCCCTGGGGTATTGATGGCGGGTGGTGTGCCTGTGTATGTCCCGCTTTATCCACCACAATGGCAATTCAATGCTGATGAACTCCGCAAGGCGTTTAATCCAAAAACACGGGCGATTATCCTCAATACGCCACATAACCCCATTGGCAAGGTGTTTTCATATCAAGAATTGACCCAGATTGCCGATTTGTGCAAAGAATATGATGTCACCGTCATCTCCGATGAGGTATATGAGCATTTGATATTCGATGATGCTGTCCACATCCCTATCGCCACCTTGCCCAATATGTTCGAGCGCACCGTCACCATCGGGAGCGCGGGCAAGACCTTTGGCATGACAGGTTGGAAGACTGGCTGGGTTTATGGACATCCTGATTTAATCAAAGGTGTGACCCAAGCTCGTCAATATATCACCTTTGTCGGTAATCATCCTGCCCAAATTGCCTTATCCGAAGCATTCAAATTGCCTAGTTCGTATTACGAAGATTATCGCGCCATGTACACCGAAAAACGTGATTTGATGATGCAAGGTGTGAATGAAGCGGGTTTCAAATCGTTCACCCCACAAGGCACATATTTCGTCATGTCCGATTTTTCTGAGCTGTTCGATGGTGATGATGTGGCATTTTCGCATTATATGATAACCGAAATTGGTGTGGCGGTTATTCCGACCAGCGCCTTTTATAGCGCTGAACATAAACATCTGGGGAGTAAGCATGTGCGTTTCGCCTTTTGTAAAGGTGATGATGTCATCCGCGTTGCCAATGAACGGATGCACAAACTCAAGCGATAGTTTGCCCTTGTCCCATGACCGATATACCGTTACACTCGCAAGCATGTGTATCGAAAATTGTGAGGTGACATGCGTTTTCCAGTTGGTTTAACCCTCATTTCTGCCCTTATCATGACCGCGATTATGGTGGTGATTGGGCTTTTTGTTGTGCAACCCCCACGCCCATTGTTGGTGCGTGTCGAAAATTCGCTCGATACTATCTCGCCTAATGCCGATGGTGTGGATGACCTGACACAATTTCGTTATGAAATCAGTCGCAACGCTTTTGTATCGCTGGTGTTCATTCGTCAAGCCGATAAGCGCGAATTTTACTTCCGTAAAGATGAACGCCGTTCTGCTGGCGAATATAATGTATTGTTCAGTGGGGTGGTGGATGGGTATTTGTTGCCCAATGAAACCTTACAAGGTGATATATTGCGTCGGCTCATCCCCAGTGGTGAGTATGAATGGGTATTATCTGTTCGCGCCCAAGATGATGATGAAACAATGGAGCAACGTGGCAAGCTAACCGTCATGGGTGATGAAATCCCATTACCACCACAGATGATTGAATTCACCGTCTCGCCACCGATATTCACCCCGAATCAAGATGGTATTGATGACCGCGTGTTGATTAATGTGTATTTAGATAAAGATGCTACGCTCGATGTGTATCTGATAGACCAAAATGGGCAACGCTTGCCTATCTCTCGCCGAGAAGAGAGCCGTTTATCGGGCGAGGCAGGGCGACATAGCTTCGATTATGAAGGGGGTGTGGATATTGATGCCGATCCGCCTGATGATGGTATGTATACCATTGTTGCCGAAGCACGCGACCCCATTGGGCAAGCCTCGAAGCGCGAGGCGCAATTGACAATCAAAGATGGTGGCAAGCCCCGTGCTGAAATTGTTGGGCAACCCAATGGGGCGACGGTGGTGTTCGTCACTGCACCCTATGATGCCTCGTATGCGTCATCGATGAATGCCATTGGGGCGCTCATCCCCATGCCCAATAACCCGAATGATGCCAATCTGTTGCCCATCACCATGCGTATCGGTGATTTGTTGGTCTTTTCGCTCACCGTTGAAAATTATGGTATCACACCCATCCGCACATCGGGACCGCCCCCAGGGACGGTGTATGACCAGAGACAACTCGCCGCCTCGCTGGGGCAGTATGAACAATCGGGCGTGTGGCGTGTGGGCATCCAATGCGAAACATCCGAAGTCAGCTATCCCTGGCGCTGGGCAATCGGTAGTCCCGATGAATTGGTGGCAATCACAGACCCGACCAACGATAACACCTATTATTATTTGCCCGCAGGCAAACGGGCGGTGGTGTGGGGCGCAATTCGCATGACCGACCTCATCCCGACTGCCAATCCACAAGCCTGTTGGGCGGGTTTGATACATGAAGATGTGAATGTGTATAATAGCGATGTGGGACGGCGCGAAATTGAATTAGTGCCATCTGAATAGATTAGAGAGGGACGAAACATGTGGCGGATAATCATCATGTGCATGGCAATCGTGGCGCTGGCGGGATGCGGTGGTGGACGGGCAGATACAACACCTCCACAACAAAGTGGTGTTATCCCAACTGCTACACCCTTTCCAACATTGATTTTTGAGGAGCGGGTACAATATACTGCGGGCTTTATTGAAAATCCATTCCGCCTCGCTATTCGTCCAGATAGCACCATCCAAATGCGCGTATTGCAGATTTTGGGTGCATCCACCCAACTCAGTGAACCATTAACCACCACAACACCGTTATCTCGCTTGGCTATCGATGATATTGCCCCTATCCAAGCTACATTTCTGACCGATTTCAATGTTGGGTTATCACAAACCGATTGGGATGAGATCACCACGGTTGGTGATATTATCCGGTTGGTAGAACGCCGTGTATCTGAGCAGGTTGTCCTCGAAATCTATGAGCGTACCAGTTTGTATTTTGAGGTGATATTGCTTGATTCGTATGGAGAGGGGTTACGCGCCTTATGCGAATCGGATAAAGGTGTGGTGACAATTCCGATTTTAGATGGCATGACCGTTATGGCGGCATTGGCGAATGATTGTGGTGATGTGGCATTACAGATTGCCAAGAATCCAGATGCGGTATCGGTTTTTATGCCCATATCTATCCCTACGCGCCTCCCAGAAGCGGATATGACCGCCGCGCTTGAATTGGATGCCACCCCAGAAGCCGATCTGACCCCACAAGCTGATGCGACATCCGAAGCAGATGCTACCCCACAAACAGAAGCAACGGCTATCCCCGAAGCCACACCTACATCAGAGCCGACTATCGCGCCAACACCCACACCCCGCCCGTTGGATGTGTCCAAATTGGTCACTGGCACACAAGGTGTTTGGCTGATTAGTCGCACATTGGGTAGTCAGAATATCGGTGTAATCCAAAATCGGGTGTTATGTCGCTTGAACATCCGTGATTTTTATAGCTGGTTTTTGCCCGATTTGCTCTTGGATATTGCCAATGTCCAACCTTTATCGGTGATTGATAAAGCTGAACCGCGTGATTTAGTCAGCGCGATTGCCAATGACGAATGTGCGGGTGGGATGCTCTCTGCAGATCAACTCGCCACCCTCGATATCACAGGTGTGACAATTGGGCAACGGAGCATCACCTTCCCGTATGGTGTGGTGATGTATCCACTAGAGGTCGAATTGGGGATTCAATTGCGCCTCAACGAGGTGTTGCCACAAATGGCACAAGACCCAATAGCAGGTCGTCCATTGCGCTTGCTCATCGGTCAAGATGCGTTATTGCCTATTCGTAATGCCGATTTAGCCGACCTAAACCGTTTCATCGGCACGACAGGTTATGACCTGTCACAATTAGGGCGGTGACGATGCTCGATATTGCCGTTGTCATTGTGACGTGGAATGTGCGCGATTTGATTATTAATTGTTTGCGATCGTTGTATGATGATTTAGCCGATAGCGGATTGCAAGCGCAGGTTTATGTGGTGGATAGCGCCTCAGCCGATGGCACGGTGGATGTCATCCGCCAGCACTTTCCACAGGTCGATGTGTATGCCAGCACCGAAAATCTCGGCTTTGGACGGGGCAATAATCATGCTATCCAGCGCATTATGGCATTAGATACACCGCCAAAAGCGGTGTATCTGCTCAATCCAGATACCATCACTCATAAAGGGGCGACCAAGATTTTATATGATACCCTGTTCGCATATCCTAAAGCGGGTTTGGTGGGGGCGCAACTATTTTATGAAGATGGCAGTTTTCAACATGGTGCATTCGGCTTTCCTGATTGGCGACAAGTCTGGGCGGAATTTTTCCCGATGCGCGGGCGTTGGCATGAAGGACGTTTCAATGGGCGCTATCCACAGACGTTATACCAATCCGAAAAACCCTTTTTGGTGGATTTTACGCTCGGCGCGACCATGATGCTCCGCTATGAGGTCATCGCCCAAACAGGCATGTTTGATGAGGCATTTTTTATGTATTGTGAAGAAGTGGATTGGGCATGGCGTATCCGCAAAGCGGGGTGGGATGTATATTGCGTTCCACAGGCACATATCACGCATTTGAGTGGTAAAAGTACAGGGCAGGTGCGCCCACAAAGCCAGATCTATCTGTGGACGAGCCGATTAATCTTATTCAAGCGATATTTGCCCATGTGGCAACAAATTTTTATCCGTTATATGATACGCATCGGCATGGCAAAAAAAATCCGTCAAACCCAAGCCGATACTGCCTTGTCATCTGATCAGAAGATGGCGCTTATCCATGCCTATCAGACTATCCAACGCATGGCAAAATCATCATGACGCACCTGACGGCGATCATCCTCACCTATAACGAAGCGCGCCATATCGAGGCGTGCATTCAATCGGTCAAATTTGCCGATGCTGTGTTGGTGTTCGATTCGTATAGCACCGATAACACGGTTGATCTAGCACGTAGGACAGGGGCAGATGTGATACAACATCCATTTAGCGATTACGCCACCCAACGTAATGCCGCTTTAGATAGTGTGCGTGGCAAAACCGACTGGGTATTATTTGTCGATGCCGATGAACGGGTCGATGCACCCCTCGCCGATGAAATTCGCCGTGTTATTCAAACAGATGAGGCAGTGGGTTGGCGTATCCCGCGGCATAATTATATTTTTGGCAAATTGACCCGTGCTACGGGATGGTATCCCGATTATCAGACTCGGTTATTAAAAGTTGGGTTTGCCCGGTACGACCCCACGCGCAAGGTGCATGAGGTAGTGATGCTCGATGGCGAACTTGGCACATTGACCCATCCACTCACGCATTATAATTATGATAATGCCCGCCAATTCGCCCAAAAACAACGCAAATATACGGCATACGAGGCGAAAATTTTGTATGAAAGAGGCGTGCGCCCGAAATTACGCAATTATATCTTGCAACCGATTCGACACTTCAAATGGCGTTTTTTTGAATTAAAGGGGTATCAAGATGGATTACATGGCTTGAGGTTAAGCCTGTTGATGTCGTGGTACGAGTTCAAAAAGTATTGGCTGTTGCGTGGTTTATGGCGTGAAAACGGGGGATGATGCCCATCCCCCGCACATCAATATTATTGATTAGGTGTTTGTGGCACGAGTATCCCATACCCACCACTTTCGCGCCGATACAAGACATTCACCGTATTGGTCTCACTGTTCAAAAATACGAAGAAGGGATGTCCGAGCAATTCCATTTGGTCGATGGCATCCTGTTCACTCATGCCAACCATGAGGATGACTTTGCGACGCACAATTTCGGCATCATCGTCATAATCGGGTAATGTATCTGGGACACTCACTTGAGGAAGTTCCTCGGCTGTTTCTAGTTCTTCAACGGTGGCACGATATTTGAAATGTTCATCGCGGTTGCCACGACGCGATTTTTTCTGTTTGCCCTTAAACCGTTCTATCTGACGATACATTTTATCTGCCGCCTCGTTGATGGCGGCGAGTGTTGCATCGCGCCCATTGCCCTGTACAACCACTTCTGACCGTAAAATTGCACCGCGTGTATGACGCAGGGTAATTTGGGCAGTCGTTAAATCTTCTCCCCGCTTGGTATGTCGGCGTGCCAATTCCAACCGAATATCCGAGATATTGGGCAAATAACGGTCTAATTTGCCCAGTTGCTCCTGTGCATATTGCTCAATGCCGTCAGTGATGGTCAGATTTTGTCCGTGTATGTTCACGTTCATGCGGGAAACTCCTTCAGTCAAAGTGAAATAAATTTTTCAAAACACATCAGAGGCACGGGTGATGGTTAATCCATAAACCCGTTTTGCCCCACCGTCATATAGTGCGTTGGCGCACTCAGAAAGTGTAGCGCCAGTCGTCAATACATCATCAACGATTATACCTATTTTACCCCTAATTTCCTCAGATTGCGCCTTAAAAACACCACGCATGTTATTTTGGCGTTCTTGTGCCGATAGCCCGACTTGCGAAATAGTCTCTTTAACACGGGTGAGCGCATGGGGGATGTAGGGGATATGGACACGATATGCAAATGATTGGGCGATTAAATCGGCTTGGTTATATCCGCGTTCTTTTAAGCGATTCATGCCCATTGGCACACAGGTGATAAAATCGGCAGATCTGTTTTGTTCTACCCAAAGTGATGCTAATCGCGCTCCGAATAGCGATACCAATTGTGTTTGGCGCAAATACTTGAGGTTGTGCAATGCCTCGCGCAAGATGCCCTCATGCACACCACTAGAGATGACAGAGAAAGTCTCGGATAACGATTTTAGTTTAGAGACAAGTGGACATTCGGCGAGTAGGGTGGTGCAGTCATCACACCAACCGACATCGACCCGTCCACAATTGCCACAACGAGGCGGGAAGAGTAAATCCAGCCCCCACTGGCTGATTTGTCGAATAATCAAAAAAAGCCCTACAGGTCTCTGCGGGGCTTCTTCGATAATCATGTCGGGCATTTCTGCCTCCAAGAGTATGGTGACGATTTAGAAGACACTACTCACACTAGAAGCCATGACCTGCAACACAGCGGGTCCCAATAGCACAATCCAGATAGACGGAAAGATGAGCAATACCATCGGGATCATCATTTTTACGGGGGCTTGTTGTGCTTTTTCTTGTGCGCGTTGACGACGTTTGGTACGCATTTGGTCAGATTGCACACGCAAAATGGTCGCCATGCTCACACCGAGTTGATCGGCTTGGATGATGGCGGCGGTGAACGAGTTCACATCGGGGACATCCATACGTGCCGCCATATCGCGCAATGCCTCACGGCGTAATTTGCCCAATTGAATTTCGCGCAAAACACGCCCGAAGGCGAGTGCCAGTTGGTTATCCCATTTTTCGTATACTTTACCCATTGCCATATCGAAGCCAAGACCTGCTTCAACGCAGATGACCAACAAGTCGAGCGCATCGGGCAATGCCTTAAT
Source organism: Phototrophicales bacterium (assembly GCA_002794515.1). GTDB lineage: Bacteria > Chloroflexota > Anaerolineae > Aggregatilineales > Phototrophicaceae. The sequence goes on along the minus strand of PGTJ01000006.1, from coordinate 9,413 downwards.
GATCTCGGTTTGGCGCTTTTTGATTTTGCTATTCACTTGTGACATGGGGAGATAATAGCCAATAGCCGCCCCACCAATGGCATAAAGCATCGAATTGAGAAAGGGTTGTTTTTGGATAACCAAACCCAAAATCGCACCACCAATACCGAGTAGCATCGTAAAAACGATGCGTTGCAAAAAGAACACGCTAGGGTCTGTGGTCATGCCCGCGATTTCGAGCTTACGCCGAGTCGCTTCGAGTTGTTTTTGCGGTGTAAACCGCACAACAATCCGTGCCAAACCCTTCATCATCGGCACAAGCACACGTTCTTTGAACGAGATCGAGAGTTCGACCTCTTCTAATGAATCGGGCAGTTCGCGTTCCCCATATTGCGCCAGACGTTCTTGTAAAGGATCTACATTGCGATCTTCGCGCAGACCAATATACACCATCACAGCAATGATGAGTAATGCGGCAATAATTAATACAGCAACCATACGATCACATCCTCAATCACTAAATTTCAATATCAACGATTTTTTGGATGAGCGCCATACCAATGCCGATGAGTGCCAAGCCAACACCGAGCATGGGCCACCCGCAGGCACGATTTTCAAACATGCGCCCCATATATCCCGGATTAATCGCGTTCAAGAATAGCGCCAAGATGATGGGCAAAAAGCTAATCAGATAACCTGTGATACGCCCCTGTGATGTAAGTACGCGAATTTCACCTTTTAGTTTAATCCGTTCACGAATCGTCGTGCCGATGACTTCGAGAATTTCGGTCAAGTTACCACCGACTTCGCGTTGAATATTCACAGCGGTGATAACCAAGTCGAGGTCTTCGCTCTCGACACGTTCTAATAGGTGGTCAAAAGCATCGGTCAGGTCAATGCCCAGTTGCACCTCTTGTACCACGCGCTTGAATTCGGTCTGTGTTGGTTCGCTAGCATCTTTGGCAACGGCTTCCATCGCTTGTAATACACTATAACCAGAGCGCAAGGCATTCACCCACAAACCGAGTGTATCGGGCAATTGTTGCTCAAAAGCGAGCAGGCGTTTGCTGATAGCCCGCGCCACGTAAATGCGCGGTGCAAAGAAGCCCATAAAGCCTGTGATAATAGAAAAGACCAAATCACCACTAAAAAGCACCCAATAACCCAAGACAAACCCACCAATCGTCCCCAAAACATGCAACGTCGCAAATTCGGCAACGGTGAGTTTGATATCGGCGCGGGCAAGTTGCCTGCGCCATTTCTGCCCGAACTTTCGTTTTTTCAGCACGTTATCTATGGCATCTAAACCGCCTTTGCGCTTTTTATCGGCATCAGAGGTGGTCAGTTCAGAATTGCCTTCGGTCGAATTGAGAAAGCTCTCAAATTCGTTGAGTGCCACAGTTTGATTTAAGCGTTGCTCGACCAAATCGCTATCGGAGCGAGATGTCAGTACAGCGATGATGATGATGACAAACACAGCCAACAACGCCCCACCTAAAATCAGAAGTTGTTCTGGTGCTAATCCTAACATTGTTTAGCCTTTCATCTACTAACGGCGTGAACCGATACCGAAGATGGAAGGGGGTAGGTGGATACCAGCATCTTCAATACGTTCATAAAATTTCGGACGGATACCTGTTGGGCGAATGCGCCCGATGATCTTGCCGTGTTCATAACCAGTTTGTTCAAATTCAAAAATATCAGACAAGGTGATCATTTCGCCTTCCATACCTTGTACTTCGGTGATGAACAAAATACGGCGCGACCCATCGCGTAAGCGTTGTTGTTGACACATCACATCGATTGCCGAGGCGATTTGTTCACGGATAGCGCGGACGGGCAAATCCATCCCTGCCATCAGGCACATCACTTCGAGCCGTGAAATGCTATCACGCGGAGAGTTGGCATGGAGTGTGGTCAACGAACCATCGTGACCCGTGTTCATCGCCTGGAGCATGTCGAGCGCCTCACCGCCACGACATTCCCCAACGATAATGCGTTCTGGACGCATCCGCAAACAGTTCACCACCAGATCTTGGATAGAAATTGCCCCTTTTCCTTCGATATTGGCAGGGCGACTTTCCAGACCAACCACATGTTCCTGTTGCAATTGTAATTCTGCCGCATTTTCGACCGTGATGATACGTTCATCATTGGGGATGAAGCCCGATAGCACATTGAGCAGGGTGGTCTTACCTGAACCCGTACCACCTGCTACCACCATATTCAACCGAGCGATAACACATGCTCGCAAAAATTCGGCAATTTCTTGTGTCATCGAGCCAAAACGAATCAGGTCGTTGACGGTGAGTGGGCTTTTAGAAAATTTACGAATGGTGATGGTCGGACCGCACAGCGCGATAGGGCGGATAACGACATTCACACGCGACCCATCTGGAAGGCGGGCATCGACCAGAGGTGAACTTTCATCGACACGCCGACCGAGTGGCGATACAATACGGTCAATAATCCGCAACACATGCTCGTCACTATCGAAAGTGATATTGGTGCGTGAGAGTTGACCTTTGCGTTCTGCAAAGACCATGCGCGGTCCGTTCACCATGATTTCTGATACCGTTTCATCGTCTAGGAGGGGTTCAATGGGTCCGAAACCGAGAATATCATCGACAATGGCTTCAAACAGGCGCTGACGCTCATTTCGAGATAGCACCATGCTCTCTTCTGCCAAGATAGAATTGAACAATTCCTCAATATGGCGACGGATTTCATCCTTTTTGCTCGCATCTAATTTTTGGTCAAATTCCATCAATAATTTTTGTTGAACCCGCGATTTTAAGTCCATGTAATTATTGGTATTTTTATTCGCGGCGTTTGGATTTTGTGGACGATTCGCAGTGGCAGGATTGGGCTTTGGGGCAGGCGGGCGCTCGTCTCCACCACCACTTGCACCACCACCTTGATTAGGGGGTTGACCAGTGTTTCCTAATTTTTTAAGTAACGAACCCATACCAGAACTCCATCATCTAGTTACATCACTGAATGTTTAGCATGACATATAGGCGGAAATTTCCGCCTATATATGTTTACTTTACTATAGTATACCCGAAAATAGCATTAACGTCCTAAGAAACCGATCTTCGACTTTTTCTTGGCGTCTTCGGTTGTGTTTGTTTCTTTCGCGTCTTCTGGGTCTTTCATCAGTTCATTAAACAGGCTATCTGCCAAACCATGTAGTTGCTTGATGAGTGGTTTATTGGCATCTCGGTCAGACCCAATGAATGGCACACCCCGATTCACCGCCGCCAAAAGTAACCGTTCATCTATCAATGGCAAAATGCCGATGACGTTCCGTTTGAGGTAACTTTGGAACTTTTCGGGCGAAATCGTTGGGGTTTTGGCGCCTTTGCGCTCTTCCATCATCTTGTTCAAGACGATGACTGTTTTTTCGGGTGGAAAGCCTGCTTGGTCGAATAAATCCAACACAAAGCGCATATTTTTGGCAGATACCAATGCTGGTGTCCCGACCAATAAAATACGGGTGGCATGTTGTAAGATATTGACCAATGTTTGGTCGAGGCGTGTCCCTGTATCGACCACCACAAAATCGTAATTGCCCCGCACCTTTTCGATAATGGTCGAGACGGTTTCTGGGCGTTCCCATAGCGTATCGGCAAGTTCTGGTCGAACAGGTCCCGTCAAAACTTTTAATCCGCTATCATGTGTGGCAACGATATTCTCGAATAATTCCGTGTCGAGATCATTCACATCTTCAGCCACTTCGACAATGGTTGATGGTGGATTGAGGTTGAGAAATGTGCCAACATCGGCAAATTGCAAATCGGCATCAATCAACAATACTTTCACATCCTCTTTCATCAAACCAGAGGCGAGGCTGGTGGCAACTGTGGTCTTGCCAACACCACCCACAGGGCTATACACCACAATCACATGACCGGCACGTTCACCTTCAGCAAGGTCACTAATTGGACTGCGGGGGAGGGCGATAGCGCCCTCTTCAATCGCTTTGATTTGCCTGCGGACATGTTCGTGACGTTTATAAACGTTACGAATGGTGTTGTACATCTCATCCATATTAATCGGTTTGGTGAGGAAGTCTTTTGCGCCTGCATTCATCGCCCGCCGATAATAATCGGCATCATTTTGCACCGACATAATGATGATCGCCGACCAAGGAACTTGATTGGTGATGATTTCAGTTGCTTGCAAGCCATCCATATCGGGCATATTGATATCCATGATGATAATATCTGGCTTGTGTTGCTTGGCGAATTCAACACCTTCGCGTCCCGTGCCTGCCGTGCCAATCACCTTAAAATCTTGCTCAAATCCGAGCAATTTTTTGATGTTTTCACGATTTTCTGGAATATCATCCACCAATAAGATAGTGATAATTGTTTTGTCTGGTTGTGGTGATTTTTTGCCACCCATAGTTTTATCTTTTTCTACTTAAATCCTTCTGGGACAGTGATGGTTTCCGCTAATTTCAAGGATAGCGCCATTAAACGAATGCTGTCTGTCGCCACAACAAGATTAACATTCGTGCGTGGTGGTGGTGCAACACCATACAAGTCAAGAATGTATTGTGTACTGACAGGTACAGTTTCTGGACGGGAGCGATCGCCTGCTGAACGGAGCGAGAAAGTCATTGGAACGAGCAACCCAAGCATATGGTTTAATATAACCGCTTCCTGAGGCGATACCGCCAAGGTGATAATATCTGGACGTGGCGGGACAGTTGTCGCGGTTGGTTCGGCTTGAGTTCGTTGTTGTGTTTGTGCGCCAGCAGGGGCGGCAGTTGGTACAGGAGTGGGTGTCGCTAATGGACGGAATAAAATGCCATCGGCTGGAAATTCACCAACACCCATCACCAACGCATCTTGTACTGTGATATGTGTGACAAAACGATAAATACGGTCGCCGTTTGGCGTAATAATGACGGGCCAATCAATATTGACCGTTTGGATACTCCCTGTGAATTGGGCATCGAACGATGGGAATGGTATTCGACGTGTATCAAAACGACCAGAGACGTTGCCACCGATATTCAGCGCCAGACCTTCTTCACTAATACCCGTGTTAATTAGGTTAATGTTATTGGGGAGATAAGTTTGGAATTCTTCATCGACATCAGCAAAGATAAAGGCTGTGATGACATCGACATAATCGCCCGGTTGCAAGGCATAAGCATTGCTGGTGAAGCGGTCGAGTGGTAATGATACCAACCGCCGACCGGGTGGGATAATCGCCGCCACATCAGACCCAACACTGGCTAAATCTTGTAGGCTTCGCACGACCAAAGAGGTTAATATCGGTTGCTCGACATAAATGTCTGTTCGGGCAATACCCCCAACCACATCTTCAATATTTTTGAAGTGGTTAAAGGGTAATGCTTCGATAGGCCACGGACGCAATTCCAGTGCGGCGGGAGGGATGACTGTCCCGCGAGTGATATTTTGCACAGCAACCACGATTTGCGTCAACTCTTGGGTGGGCAGGGGGGTTGCCACAGGGGTATTTGTCACTGCGGGTGTATTGGTTGGGCGTTGACCCTCTGTTACCGTCTGATTATTTGTCGGTGCGCTTGGTGATCTTTGAAGACCGGGCAAAATAAAAACCGCCGCCACTGCCGCACCAACTATTAAAAGTGCTAATAAAATTAAAACTCGTGTCCGTCCGCTCATTGAATTTTGTGCCTTTCTTCATATAGAAGGATGCCAGCGTCACTTGAGCCATTAAATGTCAATTTTATTTCAAGTTTAGCCTAGCATCACAAAATGTCAAACAAATTAGGAAGAAAATCCCCCTATAAATCGTAAGAATGACTTAACTCATATAACAATATCGTGATATCTCCCTTAGTCTTGTGCAGGTAGCTCTAAATTGATAGTTGAACCACTATCGTCACTGCTGGCGGTCAGCTTGCCATTAATCAATTCAAACCGTTCTTTGAGAGACACCAAGCCCTGAATACGGGCATCTTGGCTCTTTTCATCTTGTTCATAAATCATCTGTGTATCAAATGGACGACCATTATCGAACACGCTGATTTTGATCGACACCGCGCCCATATCGAGGCGTACTTTGATCTCGGATGGCGAAGCATAATCTCGCGCATGACCGACCAGTTCTTGAATACTGCGGAAGATCATCACCTCTTTATGCGATGCCAAACGGCGTTCTTCGCCTAAAATTTCGAGTTCTGTGTGGATATCATTTTTATCTTTGAAGGCTTCTACCCAACGACGAACCGTTGGCACAACACCTAAATCATCGAGCATCATCGGGCGTAAATCGAAGATGAAATCACGCACTTTCTGAAAGGTGACACTGGCATCATTTTTGAGTTTGATCAGTTCTTCGCCCGCTTTAGCAGGATTGCGGTCGAATAACCGTTGACAAATCTCGGCTTGCAAAATGAAATTGGTCAATGATTGTGCTGGACCATCGTGCATTTGGCGCGAGAGGCGTTGCCGTTCTTCTTCTTGTGCTTGGATAATCCGTACAATGTTGATATTGCCTTTGCCCGTCTCAGATTCTTCCTCGTCAAGCACTTCTATTTCGCCAGCACCTTGCAATTTGCTCAAAATTTGTGATAGGAGCAATTGCTCACTTTGGAGGTGTTCGTAGTGGTCTCTGAATTTTTCGAGTTGCCCCTGCATGGTTGCCAAACGGAAACGCGCTTCAATGGCTTCATCATATTTATCGCGGATGTCTTCGCGTGGGACGGTATCAATATTGGCTTTGAGGGTCTGAATTTCGGTGGTCAAATCATTAGTGCGGGCATGTTGACGGTCGACCATGGTTTGGGTGCTATCGATTTGACCTTTGATTTCGGTCATTTTACGTTTGATAGCCGATAGGCGTGTGGTGATGAGTTCGATAATTTCTGTTTTGGGGTCTGCAATTAAATCGCGTGCAAAATCCATACGATTATATCCTCTTTATTTGTTTTGTGAATCTTTATTAGGGTGCATCCGTACCCACCCATGTTTGAGGGCTTTTACGGCGGCTTGTGTGCGGTCTTCGACATTCAGTTTTTGCAAAATAGAGGTCATGTGATTTTTGACTGTCTGTTGGCTAATGCCCAATTTGGCAGAAATTTCTTTATTGCTCATGCCATTGGTCACAGCATATAAAATTTCTGTCTCTCGTGGGCTGAGCGGGATGAGATGTTCAGTCGATGTATCGGCGTGAGGTCCTAAAATGCTCTCAATTTCGTTATGAACCCATTCATCTAATTCAATCTGATTCATCTCTCTGCCTTCTATAACAGACCCGCCATTCGCCACCACCCGAATCACGCGCATCAATTCTTCTGGATGAATATCTTTGGCACAATACGCACTCGCCCCTGCGCGGATGGCATAGATGACCTGTTCCCGCTCATGATAAGCGGTGAGCATCACCACACGCGCTTTTTCTTTTTCATGAAGCAGATGGCGTGCCACCTGAAACCCGTTCATATCGGGCAAATTCACATCCAATAACACCACATGTGGGTGATATTGTGGGCATAACTCTATGGCTTCTTGTCCTGTGCTGGCATAGCCCACCACCTCTAAGTTTTCTTCACCACTCAGGGCTTTTTCTAGTCCCTCACGGAAAAGTGGGTGGTCTTCAACTATCATCACACGGATAGGGTTTATGGGTTCTTGTATGCTATCCATTATTATCCACTATATTGACAATACACACTCCTACAGGCAGTATAAATCACAAACCGACTCTATGCAAGCAATCTGGCTAACATTGTGTATAGAATGTGGATTTTGGGTGATTTTGAAGGAGTTATGATGGTGATAGAAAGGCGATATGGGGCGCTCAAATATTATCAGTTTGAACATTTTGGGGGGCTTAAGCATGGCATGTTCACCCGTTTGGGTGGTGTGAGCGCAGGCGCATGGCATGGTCTGAATTTAGGTGGCACGGTCGGCGATTCGGTCGAGGCGGTGCGCCAAAATCATCTCTTGATGTATGAAGCGCTGGATGTAGATATTCATAATACCTGCACCACATGGTTGGCGCATGGCGCAGATACGGTGATTGTTGATACACCGGTGCGGAATCGGCGCTGGGTGGCGATTGCCGATGGCATGGTCACAGACCGCCCCAATTTGGCGCTGGTGATGCGCTACGCCGATTGCACACCCTTACTCTTTTATGACCCTGTGCGCCATGTGATTGGTATTGGTCATGCTGGCTGGCGTGGGACGGTGTTAGGGGTTGGCGCGAGTGTTATCAGGACGATGATGACCGCCTATGGTTGCCGACCCAAAGATATTCGTGCGGGGATTGGCGCGTGCATCGGTCCCGATAAATATCAGGTCGGTGATGAAGTAGTCGCGGCGGTGCAGGATTATTTTGGCACAACCGATGGTCTTATCAAATATGACCCATCCGATAACACCGCCTATTTGAACTTATGGGAAGCCAATAAACGCGATTTAATTCGTATGGGCTTGGTTCATATCGAAATTGCTGGCATATGCACTGCCACCCGCTTAGATGAATTTTATTCGCATCGTGCCGAAAAAGGGCGCACGGGTCGCTTTGGGGTGGTTATGAGCTTATGAACATCTCCGATAACCTCAAACATGTCCAGTCGCAAATTGTAACGGCATGTGCCAATGCCAATCGTAACCCGTCTGAGGTGATATTGGTCGCCGTCAGCAAAGGGCATCCGATAGAGCATATTATCGAAGCGTATTCGGTGGGGCAACGACAATTTGGCGAGAACCGAGTCGAAGAGATGCGCCAGAAATATCCACAAATCTCCTATACAGATATATCTTGGCACATGATTGGGCATATCCAAAGCCGAAAAGCACGCGATATTCCCGCCTATTTTGATACAGTGCATTCGGTCGATAGCCTGCATTTGGCACAAAAATTAGCTGATGCCACCGAAAAAAGTGGGAAAAGTCGGTTAGATGTGTTGCTTCAAATCAATGTATCGGGCGAGGCATCGAAAAGCGGATTTTTTGCTGTGAATTGGATGAACAGCCCCGATGTGCGGGCAGATTTATGGAACAATATCCGCCAGATTTGCGTATTGCCCAATATATGCGTGGTCGGTCTGATGACGATGGCGTTCATCGCCGATGACCCAGAAGAAACACGTCCCATATTCTCAGGATTGCGCCAATTGCGCGATGCGCTTGTCGATGACCTTCATATCTCGTTACCCCACCTGAGCATGGGCATGACCGATGATTTTATGGTGGCAATTGAAGAAGGGGCGACAATGGTGCGTGTGGGACGGGCAATTTTTGGTGAGCGATAAACTACTTATCTCATTTTTATATTTGTGCGCTACGATAGTCATTATTGATGACCATTTAGACATAAAAAGGATGACATGATGTTGGTACAACTCTTGATTTGGATGATAAACATCTATAGTTTCATCATCTTGGCGCGGGTGCTAATTAGCTGGTTGCCAGATATTAATC
>PGTJ01000527.1 GCA_002794515.1 Phototrophicales bacterium | reverse complement strand
GTGCCTTTGTAATAACGCAAATCACCCAGACGGCGATATTCCGTCAAGCGGGCGTTATAATCTAAAATTTCATCTTCGGTCATGGTGCGCGTATCTTCTAACGGGTAGCCTTCGGCATAGATATTATGGAAGGCACTGCTCAATGCCTCGCGCACGGCGAGTGGGACGGTGCTTTCGGATGGGATGAGGATGAGATAACGCGCTTGGCGGGCGGTCTCGTGGCGGATGAGGTCTGCCACATCAGGGTCGATATCAGACAAATTTCCACGAAAGAGAAAATCCGATTGTGTCATGGGCTATTTTTATCCTGTGATTTGACCAGCAAAGAACAAAACACCCTCATTTTATCATGAGGGTGTGGGGTTTCTGTAGGGATTATATTGCCAATATGGTGATATATTTCACGACTTTTCATGACATCCGCACCATTTTGTTCACCAATTTTTGACTCATTCACAATACCGAATTAAAATCACCTTAACACAGACTCGTTGTGGCAAGTTCAAAAAATAACCCATTTTAATATATCGGAGGCAATTTTTCTTATGAAGGAATATCAGTCAGAAAAGTTACGGAATGTGGCTCTGGTCGGACATCAGGGTTGTGGCAAAACATCATTGGTCGAAGCCTTACTATTCAACACAGGGGCGACCAACCGCATGGGGCGGATAGAAGACGGCACGACCGTCTCGGATTGGGATGAAGACGAAAAAGCGCGCAAGGTGTCGCTATCGACCTCGCTCATCCCACTGGAATATGATGACCACAAAGTGAATGTGTTAGATGCCCCTGGCGCATCTGATTTTCAGGGTGAGATTAAAAATGCCATCCGTGTCGCCGATGCAGTGATTGTGGTGGTAGATGCTGTATCGGGTGTGGAAGTTGGCACAGAATTGGCATGGGAATATGCCAAGACCTATCTGCAACCGATTATCGTGGTCATCAACAAAATGGATCGAGAAAATGCCGATTTCGAGCGCACCCTCGAAGGATTACGGGCGACTTTTGCTGACCACAAATTTGTGCCTGTGATGTTGCCAATCGGCAAAGAGGCAAATTTTAAGGGGGTTATCAACGTCCAAACACAAAAAGCCTATTACGATATTGGGCGTGAACGGTCAGATTTGCCCGCCGAATACAAAGAGATGGTCGAAGAAGCACACCGCTTTTTGGTCGAGGCGGCGGCAGAAGCCGATGATGACCTCATTGAAAAATATTTCTCTACGGGCGAATTGACCGCCGAAGAAATCCGCGATGGGATGCGGAAAGCCGCCCGTAACCATGAACTGAATAC
>PGTJ01000182.1 GCA_002794515.1 Phototrophicales bacterium | reverse complement strand
ATATGTCCTGCCCTGTTGTTTAGCCTCTTTGGCGGGCTTCCAAAGGGGTTTTGAACCCTTCGCGGGGTTGGTGATGACAATATCACTGAGCATTTGTCTCTTTCTGTTCACCGCTTGCGATACCATCATCCCCCTAGACCCCACCGAAATTCCCACACGCGAATATTCCGCGCCAACACTTGCGCCGACAGAGGTCTTTTATGCCCTGCCACCCACACCGCCACCGCTCAATGAACCCGTAGAAGGACAGAATAGCGTATTTGCCGCGGCATTGCCCGCAGGGGCTGAATTGCCCCCCATCGTCTTGGAAGAAGATGAAGTGGGGGTTCAGATGGTGCAGGTGACATTGCGCGACGGAAAAATCCTCACAGGTCGGTTGTATCCACCAGCGCCAATCGAGATTGAAGGACATCTGTTGCGTCCGCGTCTGCCTGCCGTGTTGCTCTTAGGCACGAGTATCGAATGGGGTGGGTTTCCGCAATTGCTCCAAAATTCGGGATATACGGTTTTGGTGATGGACATGCGTGCCATTGGCTTGGCATCGGCGGTCGAAGATATTTTGGCGGCGTTGAGCGTGACCGATAGTGTATATCCCGCCCTGATGGCGGTGATGGCGGCGGGCGATAATGTCGATTACGCCCTCATCGCCTGCGCCAATTTTGATGTGTGCGATGTGCTGGTGATGTTCAGCCCACGTAATCAAATTACATTGACCAATGTCATGGGCGGATTTACCCCGCGTCCATCGCTGGTCGTGGTGAATACCAACGATGCGCTATCGTATCAGACCACGCTGGCGCTGAATGCCATCGCTGGGGATAGCATGACCATCATCACCCGTGAGGGGAGTGCAAACGGCGCAGAGCTGTTGGTCGCCTATCCCGAAATTGCCGATAGCGTCATCGCGTGGCTGGTCAATGTGTTGGTAGAATAGGCGCTGTGTCGTGTATAATGGCGTGATGTGTGGGTTTTGGATGCGTTAGATGCGGACCTAGCCGCGGCAGTTGCCTTTAATCTGCTTTATGTCTCCTTAAAATCGGGATGGTGTGAGGGACGATGAGCAAGTGTGTGTCGCCCCTCGTACACAACCTCACTCATACTTAAAGCGTATCACCGCTATGCCGAACATCACAGCGCTGGCGACCAACAACACCAGCACTGGCAAGACAATATCTGTCAAATCACCCCCATAAATCATCAACTGGTTATAACCGTGCATCGCCCAACCCATTGGTGTGGCGAATGCCGCGACTTTCATGAAATCGGGGACAATTTCTAATGGCCACCACGCCCCACCCAATGGGGCGATCATCAATGCCAACAATAACGTGATGCTGGCGGCTTGGGCATCGGTCTTGACGACAGTGGCGACCAAAAATGCCAATACCGTCATACACAACGAGAATGCAATCATCAACGCCAAGATGCCGATGATGTTATTCCAAAAACGCACCCCCAACACCGTGCCGACACCAAAGGCAACGGCGTATTGTATCATGCCCAAAATGAAGCGCGCAGTCAGCTTTCCACCCAGGATTTGCCATCGTTTGATGGGCATCATCACCAGTCGTTGTAGTGTCCACTGCTTGCGTTCCAAAATGAGGGCAGTTGCTCCCGCCAACACGGTGAACATCACATACATACTGCCCATGCCCGGCACCGATTGGTTGAATCCAGATACCCCGCCACCCGCTTCTATACTGCCTGCAAGGCGGTAATTCACACGCGCAGGTGGATTTTGCCATAAGGTGTTGGCTGTCTGATAAAAGATGCTAGCGAGGGTCTCGTTGGTGTTGATATTGGGTATATCCGCTTGTGAGAGCGCATAGGCGCTCACCCGTCCCGCCACTGATGCCCCACTGATGCGACTCGTTGCCGCTTGCACCGTCTGAAATAAGACACTTTGTTGGGTGATGTCTTCATCGGAACGATAAATCAATTTGGTCGGTTCGCCACGAAATAGCATCTCTTCAAATCCGTGTGGAATTTCGATGATGGCGCTAATGATATTCTCTTCTACCCGTTTTTGTGATGTGTCTATATCCAATGATTTATCGGTTAATTTGCAACGATTATCGGGGTCGTTATCCATCGGACACAAAATCAAATTGGGATTAAGCTCGCGCAATGAGTCTAACAATTGTGTCGATAATGACGATTGGTCGTGATCATACACATCAACTGTGGTGCGTGGTATATTCGACCCGCCCGCACCATTAGCCAACCCAACGATGATAATCAGCACGGTAGGCAGAAAGACTAAGTTAATCCAGATGCTCTTTTCTTTGAAGGCAACCCGTAAATCATTTTGAGCGATAGTTAGTAATTTGTTCACGATATGCCTCCTATAAATCTTGACGGCGATTGAATAACAGCGTACCTGTGCCGAACAGGATGATGCCCAAAATCAATAACCACAGCACATTCAGCCAAATATCGGTATTGCCTTGCGACAACCGTGTGAAGCCTTCTGTAGACCAACGAATCACCGATAAACGGCTAATTGTGCCAATTGGCTCACCAAGTGTCTCGATACTAAAAAATGCCCCGCCCAACACACCCATAAACATGGCGATGACCGACCCGACAATATTCGATTGTTCGGCAGTTTTCGCCAGTGAAGCCACAAGGATGCCCACGCCCGATACGGATAGCGATGTCACCAAGAGGAGTATCGCCACCGCGAAGACATTCGTTCCCCAGATGAAGGCGAATCCACCGTTCAAGATGCTGTTGATGAGGGTCAATGCCACAAATAAAAAGACCAACTGTAATAACACGATGAAGAATATGCCGATGACCAACCCCAGCATGATGGTGGTGCGTGCCGTTGGTGACATAAACATGCGTTGCAATGTGCCATTACGCCGTTCTTCGAGGATATTGGTCGCCCCGCCCGATGCGGTGAATAAAGCGAAAAATCCCGATATGGAGGCACCGAATGAGACCAATGGGTTAAATGGGGTCGATTTTTCGCCGCGAATGCTTTGCGTATCGATTTGTAAATTGACGATGGATGGGTTAAAGGCACAGGCTAATGATTCGTTGAATGTGCCAGATGCCGAGAGCATGAGTGCCTGTGTCCAATTTTGAGTGATGAGGGTGTTATAGAATGTGGCAAAGGTGATATTGCCCGCGAGGATGCTATTCGTCACCGATTCGACAATGCTCCGCACCACCCCCGCCGAGATGCTCCGATTGGGATCGCCATACACCTCGATTTGTATCGGGTTAAATGTGAAACCCGGTCCTGTATAGGTGATGCTTTGGCTAAAATTTTCGGGGATGATGACCGCCGCGGCATACGAGCCATTGTCGACTCCTGTGCGTGCCAAATCGGGTGTGGCGAGGCGTGTGGCGCTGACCAGCCCGCTCATGCTCGCTTGTTGAGTGGTCGTGGTGTCGGTGAACATCAGTGGCGCACATGTATCATCCTCTGCGATAGGGGGTGCATCTTCTGATGAGGTGGGCGGAATGAACACATTCATCAAGATGTTGCCATTGTTGACCGACATGTCACCAACATCCACCCCTTTATCTAAATTCACCACCGCCACAGGGATATTTCGTAGCGGTGCGCCACCACTAAAGACATCACTGAAAGCAAGGGCGATGATGGTAGAAAGTACAAGTGGTGTGACCAACATAATCAGAAACAGATTGAAGTCTTTGAACGTGGTATAAATATACCGACGAGCGATTGTGATTATTTTCCTCATGGCGAAAATCCTTTCTGATGATGATTAATCGCGCAAGGCACGCCCAGTTAATTTGAGGAACACGGCTTCGAGGTCTGGTTCACGCACTTCGACTGATTGAATTTCGACACCTGCACCATCTAACAAATTGATGATGTGTGGCAATGCTTTTCTGCCTCGTTTGGCGAGGACGGTGATGACCCCCTCATACGTCTGACCAGAACGCACGGCGGTCAATGTGCCTGTACCGCGTTTATCCACCACGACCATATCGCCTTCCCCTTTGGGTTCTTCTATGGCGATTAAATCCACCTTTTCGTATTTGACATCGGTCACACCCGCCACCTCCGATTTTAACCGTTTGAGGATGTCCTGACTGACGACATGTTCGCCGATGCTGAAGATGAGGCGGTCTTCTTCGCCCACTTGTTGGGTCAATTCGCCTTGTGTGCCGAGCGCGATAATCTTGCCATGATCAATAATACCCACTCGGTCGCTCAGTTCTTGCGCCTCTTCCATCAGATGTGTGGTATATAGCACGGTCATGCGCTGTTCATCACGCAGGCGCAATACGGTATCTAAGATGCGTCGACGACTTTGTGGGTCTATGCCCACAGTCGGCTCGTCCATATACACCAATTGGGGCTTGTGTAATAAGCCAACACCGATATTCACCCGCCGTTTCATGCCCCCAGAAAAGGTGTCGATGCGATCCCGTTGGCGCTCTTTGAGGTCGATAAACTCTAATACTTCATCCACACGATGCGCCAGCGCCTTGCCACTCATGCCATATAACTTGCCAAAAAATTCAAGATTTTGCCGTGCGCTCAGGTCGGGATAGAGGGCGATTTCTTGTGGCACAATGCCGATGATGCTCTTGGCTTCGATAGGAGCTTTGGTGATGCTATAGCCACCGATTTTCGCATCGCCATGTGTAGGGGTGATGAGACCGCTAATCATGGAGATGGTGGTGGTTTTTCCTGCGCCGTTGGGTCCGAGCAGGCTAAAAATTTCGCCTTTTTCGATGTCTAAATCGACACCCCGCACCGCATGAACTGTCGTGCCGTCTTTGCGTTTATAAGTCTTGACCAACCCGCGTGCTTCTACAATATATCTCATGGCAAATCCTTTCGTATGTGTGCGTATAGGACGAATATCCTTATTCTACTTTTGATATTCTACTTTTGATATACGTATCGTGGTGAAAAAAGTTGCGATTTATCAACACAAAAAAAAGCACAAACAGTTCGTTGTGCCTATAAAAAACAAGAGGGCATCTTCTGTATTAGAAAATCCCCTCTTGATTAATATTCAATATACCGCTTCCACGCATCGGGTCCACTACCAATGGCGATGACCAGATAACTGGTGCGTGGGGTTTTGGGTTCATACAGCATCTTCATCCCCGCTTCATGAGGCAGATGACTGCCTTTGCGGTGGTTGCAGACTGAACAGGCACACGCGGTGTTTGTCCATGTATCTTTTCCACCCCGCGAGCGTGGGACGATGTGGTCTATGCTGAAATCGGATTTGGATAACACTTTTCCTTTGACCAGCGACCCCGGTTGCACACCACAGTAGATGCAGGTGTATTTATCGCGGATGAGGACACCTTTTCTGCTCCAATGGGCATGTCGGCGTGGGACATTGATGTATGAACGCAAGGCGATGACCGATGGGATGGGGAAGTTATCGCGCACCGTTTTGAGGAATTTGCCTGTTTCTTCGACAACGGTGGCTTTTCCTGCCAAGAGCAGGTTGATGGCGCGGGGGACGGTAATCACCGAAAGGGGCTCCCACGTATTGCCATTGAGGAGCAACACACGACTCTGGAGAACTGATACGTCTGACGACACGATGAATTTGAAACCTCTCTACTCAAGAAGTCTATTTTTTTGTTTACATCTATATAAATT
>PGTJ01000784.1 GCA_002794515.1 Phototrophicales bacterium | reverse complement strand
ATTATAATAGGTGATATAAATGTGGTGCAAATAAGCGGTTGGATGTCTATGATAACCCGAATATCCACAATTGTGTTCTTCGTATTACTGATGTTGGTGAATGCGTGCGTCCAACAGCCCACAGGACTGACTGGCATCCCGACAATATCCACCCCGACACGCCAATTGGCGATTTATAATTGGGGGACATATATCGCGCCCGAATTGCTGACGATGTTTTCTGAACGGTATGGGGTGACAATTATTTATGACGAATTTGACAGCGATGAGCAGTTATTGACCGAATTGCGTGCGGGCATGATATATGACCTCATCGTCCCCACAGATATGCTCTTGCCCGTCATGCGTCGTGAGGGGTTATTGGCGCGGTTGAATCATGCCAACAT
>PGTJ01000498.1 GCA_002794515.1 Phototrophicales bacterium | reverse complement strand
GTGTATGCTGTGTTAGATAAATTAGGCATAAAATCACCCACGTTTGAATTTTGCCTACGTTGGGTGTTGAATCATGCCCCACAGGTGGAACGCATCACCTTTGTGCATGGCGATTTTCGGATTGGCAACATTTTAGTCAACGAACAGGGCGTATCTGCCGTGATCGATTGGGAATTCGGACACATCGGCGACCCGCGTGAAGAATTGGGATATATCTGTATGCGCGATTGGCGCTTTGGCAACGACCACCTGCATATGGGCGGATTATCCCCCGCGTGAACGGTTCATCCGCGCTTATGAGCAGTATAGTGGTGTGAGTATTGACCGTTCTGCGGTCGATTGGTGGGAGATTATGGGCAACATTCGTTGGGGGGTGATATGCCTCGCACAAGCAGAGCGCCATTTGAGTGGTGCAGACCCCAGTGTCGAATTGGCGAGTTTGGGCAGGCGCTCCGCCGAGATGCAACTCGAAGCCTTGCGCCTGATCGAAAAAATTGGGATATAAATTTATCCCAACTCATAGCGCAAATCATTCGCCCCTTCTGCCTCTAACCATGCTAAAAATGCGGGCAATCCTGTGGCGATCTCGGCAAAAGCGATGTGTTTGAGCGTGATTGTGTCACCGTCTATGGTGATTGTGGCGGGATGGTGGGGCATATCGGGCGAATGAACGCCATTGGAGATAATGGCACATGCCTCGCGCATGTCGTCTAAAATAGCGACATCCTCAAATTTTAGCACCGATTGTTCAGAAAAAATTTTGTCCATGATAGCCAATATCTTGGCATTATAATCGGGTTTGCCCTTAAAAGGGATTAAATCAGGGTGATTATCCACATCCCGAAATTGGCGCGTCAGCTCTAAATAAGCGGGTTCGAGCGATAACCATCTATCGGCATGAGGGTCTTTTTCGCCATCGATATACACCATCCACGGACAAGGGGCGAGACCATCTTGGGCGATATAGGTGGTTATCTGGTCGGCGATTTTTTGTGGCTGTGCAATTTTTGCCTCGATGGTGATGCCCAATGGGTGTGTATCGCTATCCACCGCCACCTGTGCGCCCAGCGCTCGCATGAGCGCATCGAAGGGTTGTGGCGGGGCATTCGTCTCGCCACTGGTGAGAAATATCCAGTTATCATATACGGTGACTGTTTCTTGAATATTTTCAATATCCACCATCAACCAGTCGTGACATCTTTCCCATTTGAGGTTGTATTGCTTGGCAATCTCCAACTCGGCGGGTGATGGTTTGCCTTTCAATTTTTCCGATTTGAATGGGTGGTTATGATGCCAATCGACAATCGTGACGATATGACCATACAGCGTGTCGGCAATCGTTTCGGCTTGTTCTGGGGTGTCGCAGATGCCGATGATGGTGAAGTAAGACATGACATTCCTTTCTGATGATATATGCTGATGATAGTCTATCGGTTGAATCGCCTCAAGAGACAAATAGAGAAAATGGTGAAAAAATCTTTATTTATCGATGTTTGTGATTATAAT
>PGTJ01000119.1 GCA_002794515.1 Phototrophicales bacterium | reverse complement strand
GAATTATGATGAGCGATTGCCCGAAACCATAATTGGCGACAGGGGCAGAATCAAGCAGATTATCATCAATCTGGTATCAAATGCCATCAAATTTACCGAAACAGGTCATATCGTGGTTGATGTTGCCCTTCATAATAAAGATACATGGCGTTTCACCGTGACCGATACGGGCATCGGCATAGCCTCACATGACCAAGAGACAATCTTCGATGAGTTCAGACAAGCCGAAAATGGTATCGATAAAGGTGGGACAGGATTGGGTTTATCGATTGTCAAAAAATTGGTCATGATGATGGGCGGTAATATCCGCGTGAGTAGTGAAATTAGCAAAGGAAGCAGTTTTACAGTCACACTGCCCATTATTACACAATTAGAAGAAGAAGAAGTTGAGACGGCGATGAGAGAATAGATATGTCTAATATGTTAAATACTCCAGATATAAAAAATTGGGTTATTCTGGTGATTGATGATACACCTGATAACCTTGTTGTTATTGAAGTCGTCCTCAAATATCATGGCGCACAAGTGCATTCAGCCATTAGCGCCGAAGCAGGTTTCAAGATTTTAGAGACGCTCACCCCAACGGTAATTTTGTTGGATATTCGGATGCCCCATATGAATGGTGTCGAGATGTTCCAACAACTGCGGAGCAATCCCAAAACAGCGCACATCCCTGTGATCGCCATCACGGCATATGCCATGGATGATGATCGAGAAAAGTATCTTAATTTGGGATTTGATGGTTATATGGCAAAACCATTCGATATTTTTACATTTGTGCCAGAAGTGCAACAAATTGTGTTAAAGGCAAAAGGCACATCTCATAATAAATGACAAGGGGCAGATGATGAACATTTCAAACTGGAAGATTATCGTTGTTGAAGATACTTACGATGACCAACAACTGGTCTCGCGGATGTTAAGTCATTACGGCGCAGAAGTCTTTTTGGCAAAGAACGGTGATGAATGTTTGGAATTGCTCAAGCAAATCGAACCAACAGTCATCATCACCGATCTGGCGATGCCCAAGCGCGATGGCTGGCAAACATTGGTGGCGGTGCGATCGAATGTGAAAACAGCTCACATCCCTGTAATTGCCATCACCGCCTATCATTCGGCGGATGTGGCAGAAGATGCCATCAAAGCAGGGTTTGATGCTTACTTTCCCAAACCCATTCATCCAGAAAATTTTGTTGTGCGCCTGACGGAACTGGTTATCCCCTAAGCCACCACGAAATCGAACCGCGCCTGTAGGGGTGATACGGCGCGGTCGATGGTCATCAACAAGTCAGATGAATAAATCCCGTCTCGCGCATTGGCGGGTTCATCTGGAAAATACAACTGCGTGGTGAGAATACGTCCATTGGCTGGTTGGACGCGCACATGAAAATGGCGTGTCCTGCCCGGATATAAGCCAGGGATGATCGTCTCTAGGCGATACATACCGTTTTCATCGGTGAATTGATGCCCCCGAAATTGATACCCCACATTATCATATGCCCCACTATCATCGGCGTGCCAAAAATCGACCAATGCGCCCGCAATCGGCGCACAAGCGGTGGTCACAACCAACCCCGTGAGCATCATGCGTGTGCCTATCGTATCTGATTCGATGAACGATGTGCGTAATGGTGCATTTGGTGTATAAAACGGACCCGCCGTTTGTGGTGGTGTAGGGTCGTCATCATCCCCACAAGCGGGTGTGGGCAACAAAGCGATATTCTCTGCTTGGGCAGTGGCGATAATCGTTTCGAGGGTTTGCCCACCACAACCTGCGAGGAATATCGCCAATGGGACGGGGGCAATCTGTTTGAGAAAGGTACGGCGGGTATATGTTTTGGTCATCAGGTTACTCCAAGATAATCCTTTTGTGTTCACTATACCAAAAAATTGCCATATATCAGATTAGCCGTTGTTTAGCCTTGACGCTCTAATTGATACAATGTATCATTTAGATTGTCATCGACACAGATAAGGATAGGCATTTCATGACGATCTTACACCCTTTTCCAATACCCATGACCATCATCAGCGGATTTTTGGGAGCGGGCAAAACAACAGTACTCAATCATATTTTGCATAGTAATCACGGGTTAAAGATAGCCGTTTTGGTGAACGATTTTGGCGCGATTAACATTGATACTCAATTGGTGGTCGGTATTGAAGGGGAAATGGTCAACTTGGCGAATGGCTGTATTTGTTGCACGATTCGTGGTGATTTGTTGCAAGCCGTCGTGAATTTGGTACGGCGTGATGACCCACCTCAATATATCATCATCGAAACCAGTGGCGTATCTGATCCAATCGCGGTCGCCAACACCTTCTTCATGCCCGAAGTCAAGCCCGTCATCCGTGTCGATAGCATTTTGGTGGTCGTGGATAGTGAGCAACTGCTGAACTTGACAGAAGACAATTATGATGTCGCTATAGACCAAATCGATGTGGCAGATATTATCGTGTTGAACAAAATAGATATGGCAACACCTGAGCAATTGGATAAGACGCGCCATATCATCCGCCAAATCGCACCCGATGCCCGTATACTTGAGGTGTCGCATGGCAAAATACCCGTCGAATTGGTCATAGGTGTTGGCAATTTCGCGCCCGAAAAATTGGTCAAACGCGCAGAAAAAGATATTCACATACACGGAGTAGATGAAGATCATGACCATCATAACCATGATGACCATGAGCATGTTGCCCATCATCATCACGATGACCACACGAAAGTATTCAGCACATGGAGCTGGATGACCGATAAGCCCCTCATATTAAGCAAGGTGCGCGATATGTTCGAGAAATTGCCCAACACCATTTATCGTGCTAAAGGGGTGATTCATCTGGCAGATGTGCCACACCGTATGGTCGTCTTACAACTGGTTGGCAGGCGTGCAAACCTGACCCTCGCAGGGGAATGGGGTGATGACACACCACGCACACAAATCGTGATGATCGGCTCGCATGGTGGGATTGATAATGCCCTTTTGCAAGCCCAGCTTGAGGCATGTGTGCTGGAAGGGTCTCTGGCAGATGCAAATATACCCGATAGAACGGAATGGATGCGCTATTAGTAGAGGAAAAACACATGAACAAACTCCCTGTCACTGTACTATCTGGATTTTTAGGCGCGGGCAAAACCACCGTGCTGAACCATGTCCTCAACAACCGCGAGGGCATGAAAGTCGCGGTGATTGTCAATGATATGAGCGAAATCAACATCGATGCCCAACTCATCCGTGATGGCACAGCACAACTCAGCCGTACCGAAGAGAGATTGGTCGAGATGACCAACGGGTGCATTTGTTGCACCTTGCGCGATGACCTGCTCCAAGAAGTGACCAAATTGGCAAAAGAAGGGCGCTTCGATTATCTGCTCATCGAATCTACGGGCATTTCTGAGCCGTTGCCTGTGGCAGAGACCTTCACCTTCCCGTTAGGTGACGGCACAAGCCTCGCCGACATCGCCCGAATCGACACGATGGTGACAGTCGTAGATGCCAAGAATATCCTCAGCGAGTTAACCACCCTCGATACGGTTGCCGATAGGGGTATGGGCATGAATGATGGAGATGAGCGCACCATCGTCCATCTGTTGGTCGACCAAATTGAATTCGCCGATGTGATTATCATCAACAAGAGCGATTTGGTCTCGGCTGATGATTTACGGCGTGTAGAAGGATTGATGCGACGGATGAACCCGCGTGCCAAAATCATCTGTACGCATCATGGTGTTGTCTTGACAAGCGACATCATGAATACTGGTCGCTTCGATTTTGATGTGGCGGCGAGTTTCGATGAGTGGTTATCTGGCGAAGAACACACCCCAGAAACACTCGAATACGGCATCCATAGTATGGCATATCGCGCCAGAAAGCCATTTCATCCCAGACGCTTGTATCAAGCCATCACCCAAGATAATCTGTTAACAGGTGTGCTTCGCTCCAAAGGCATTTGTTGGCTGGCAACACGTCATGATATGGCAGGGATGTGGTCACAAGCAGGCTTGATCATCACCCTCGCGCCAGCAGGCATGTGGTGGGCAGATGTGCCAGAAGCGGAATATCCCGATGATATGCACGATGAACTTTTGTCGCAGATGGTTGGCGAATTTGGTGATAGACGACAAGAATTGGTGTTCATCGGGGTCGATTTTGATGAAGATGCCTTACGACAAAAATTAGATGCCTGCTTGCTCACCGATGCCGAAATGCAACAGGGCTATCGGCGTTGGGCAGTATATCGAGATCCATTTCCCTCATGGGATGTGGATATTGCCTCATAAAATATTGGCTTATAAGAAAGGTTAGGTCAGATGATAGAGACAAACTATCATCTGACCGTCCGTCACATTATCCCACGAGCCAGTTGAACAAATAACCCGTGAGCATGATGCTCAAGCCGACCACGCCGACGAAAATGACGATCAAACGTGGTTTTAGCACACGGCGCAAGATAACAAACTGAGCGCCACCACCGACATCATAAACGCCAATGCTGTGCCAAGCGCCGCCCCTTTTGCCAATAATGCGCTCACAATGGGGATGACCCCTGTGGCATTCGAATAGAGGGAAATGCCCGACAAGACTGCCATCGGCACAGACCACCATGCGCCCTGCCCCATCAGATCGGTCAATGCTTGTTCGGGGATAAATCCGTGAATGAACGCACCAATGCCGATTCCGATAATCATAAATAGCCACACCTTGCTGATGATTTCACGGGTGCTGGTGATGGCTTGCTCAAACCGTTCTGACCATATGGGGATGTATGCCAATACACTACCCTCGCCTGACGGGCGGGATTTGACGACATACACCATCGGCTCGACATATTTTTCGAGCTTCATGCGTCATAAAATCATGCCCGCCAAGAGCAACAAAATTTTGGGGACATCATACACCAAAAAATTGAGCGCTGACCGAGATGGCTCTGACGTTCAAAACGCAAAAAATCATATGTGAGCCAATCGTCAATCGGTTGTAGATTGCTATAAACGCTCCGCCATATCACCGCCAACACAGCAATAATGCCGATGGCGGCGCGGGTGTTTTGGATGTAATCAAAACGGATTAGATGCACCATATCATTCTTCCAATATATAGATAACTATCTATCTCTAGGGTAGCATTCAACATGGTATACGATGAGTGCAACATGTCATGAGTAAATCATGACATAGATACTTTTCTATATAACCAATTTTTGATATATAATCATCGATAGGAATAATGAGGATATACGATATGACGCAACGACAACTCGAATCACCACATGCCCCTGTATGTGCAACGAATGTGTCGCTATCTCATGATGAAGCCACACGCCTCGCCAATATATTTAAGGCACTCAGTCATCCTGTACGAGTCCAATTATTGCAATTCATCCACGATGGCGATGGTGAATTATGTGCCTGCAATATCGAGAAACATTTCGACCTCACGCAACCGACAATCTCGCATCATATCAAGATATTACGCGAAGCAGGTCTGATTATTTCAGAAAATCGTGGGGTGTGGGTACATCATCGTATTCATCCACCAGGATTAGCGATTATTCAAGCATGGCTGAGTAAGATATAAATCATGGCAGAGACATTTCTGTATTTGACCACCATCGGACATAAGTCGGGCAATCGGCATACCATCGAAATTTGGTATGTGGAATATGATGGTGCATATTATATGGTCAGCGAAGGACGAGAAAATGCCCATTGGGTGCAAAACATCCTCAAAAATCCACAAGTGCAATTCAGTGTGGGGACACCAGATGATAAAGAAGCGCTTGTGAAATATCATCATGCGATTGGGCGCATTATCACAGCCGATCATGCACCGGATATTTTTCGGGCGGTGAGCGCCAAAATGGATGCCAAATATGGCTGGAGTGATGGACTTATCATCGAGGTGAAATGATGACGATTGAATTTTCTGGCACAATCATCCAATGGCGCGGACCTGCCCCATTTTATTTTGTGGCTATTCCACCAGAGCAAAGTGATGACATCAAAGCCATCGCCCATTCGGTGACATATGGCTGGGGTGTGATTCCAGTGCGTGTTCAGATTGGGAATAGCACATGGACGACATCGCTATTCCCAAAAGACGGAATATACCTTGTGCCAATTAAGGCGGTTATCCGCAAAACGGAAAAATTAGATGAAGGGGATATGGTGGATATGCGCCTCGACATTGGTCGATGATTATGGGTGTTGAATCATACCCGCAAACAACCACGAAATCCTCGCGCACTATAAAATGTTTGGGCGCTGTTGTGATAAATAAACACATGGTTGTATCGTTTATCGGCAAAGATAGCCCCACCCAATTGTCGGATAGCGGGCGGGGTTTCGATCCAACTCGATGTTTTGGTATCAAAATCCCCCAATTGTTGTAAAGCACGATACTCGTCTTCATTTAGAATTGTAATGCCCATCGCGGTTGCCATATCGACCGCATTACCTGCGGGGTGTATCCCCTCTTTTTCGCGGGCAGTCTGCCCTTCGCGGTCATAACAGATGCTTCTACGTCCCTTTGGGCTTTCTGGGGAACAATCATAAAACAAATATTCACCCGTTTGATCATCATAGCCCACCACATCGGGTTCGCCACCTGTTTGCTCCATCTGATAAAGCGACCATAACTTTTCTGAATGAGATTGCAATTTAACGGCTACATCATTCCATTGAAGATGTGGATGACGCGACATATGTTTCTCATAGCGCGCTTTCAATGTATTGATGAATGCCTCTTGTTGTTGTGGCGATAAGGTTTTATCTTCAGACATGATAAATTGCTCCAAGAATTGGTTATCTCGAAATTTAAGTATAGCACAAATTATCTAAAACGCAACTTGTGATTATCATTTCAAAAGCCCCCTAGGTTTATTCATCCTCTAGTTGTGGTATAAGATATGTGAATAAATCATTCAGCATTTTATGTGCAGAGAGCAAGCCATCGCCCCACCAATAATAACCGACTTCATAGGCGCGACCATCGATGACGGCGGGCAAGCTATTCCACAAAGGATTATCAAACAATTCGGATGTATCCCCAAACACAAAGACCACATCTGCATCAGCCAAGAGCAATTGCTCGAAAGAGATGAGTAATTCTGGGCGACCATCTAGTTCATCTAACACAGTCTGATAATCGTATTGTTGCGATTCAGGACGAGATAGCCCAACACTCTGTAAGACTGAAGCGGCTGTTGTGCCTGTTAACACTAGACCAATTTGACCAGGGAATGTTCGCACCAACGAGACTGTTATTGTTTCGGCTTCATCACCAAGTAATTCATGTAGTTCGTCTATCCTTGCATTATAAG
>PGTJ01000745.1 GCA_002794515.1 Phototrophicales bacterium | reverse complement strand
GGTGATGGGGGGCATTATCGTCACCGACCAAGTGCTGATGCACCAAGAACAATTGGCAGATGTGATGAAAGAGATGCGGACGATGGTCGAAGAACGCGAAGCAGAACGCAATGACGACAACGATGCGGTATTCCGTATGGCGGAGTTCGTCTTGGCACAGACTCTCAAGAAATATGGCATGTTGGATAATCGGATATAAACTGGGCAGATATACACACCATCTTACATATCCCTAATCTTTCTGTAAAGAGATGATAAGGGCATGTTTATCGTCTTTATGTCATTCAAATCTCATGGCAACTCACCTATTCCCAGCGTGTGACAATGGCATCCATGAATTGTATTCCCAGCATGTGTGCCACTGAAATGCGATGATGTCCATCTATCACATAATAAGTGTCGTCTACCAAAATCAGTTCAATCGGGGGCAGGTCGATGCCGTCTAG
>PGTJ01000165.1 GCA_002794515.1 Phototrophicales bacterium | reverse complement strand
GGTTAGGGTTTTCAATACACGCATGTTCAAAACTCTCCATGTAAAAAATGTTGATGTGCCTGTTATTATAGGGGGGATTTTGTCATTTCGCCAACGGTAAAAACCACCGTTTCACATACGGGGATGCCCATGTTCACGCAAGTTCGACCACAAACACGCCAATATCTATTGGCATTATGCCTTTTCACCCTGTCTGCTACGCTCATTATTTATCCTCTGCTTTTCTTTAGTGGGCAAAAAACGGCGGGCTACGATGTCTTCACTTATAACTGGAATTATTGGTGGATGCGTCATGCGCTCTCGATACCCCACTTGAATATCTATCTCACAGATTTTGTGTTTTATCCCATCATGAATAATTTGGGTTATCATGCCTTATCGGCGGTGTGGTTTCCGATTTGGCTGATCTTCGAGCCGATATTCGGCACACTCGGCGCGGTGAACATCATTTTGTGGATTGGCTGTACACTCAACGGATTTGTCACCTTTGCCTGGTTGCGATCAGAAAAAATAACCCTTTTCTGGGCGCTCATCGGCGGATTGGTGATCCAATTTTCGCCCCTCATCCGTTATTTTTATTACAACACCCATTTGAATTTGATGAATTGGTTTTGGTTGCCATTGCATTTGTTGATGTGGAGATGGCTGGTCGAGGCGATCGAATATCGCCAGATTGGACGTGCCATATTCCTCATCGGTTTACAAGGGGTTGGGATATGGGGTTTGGGTGTGAGCGATTTGCAATTCCCTATTTTCACGGCATTTGTGCTTGTGCCATATGGCTTATTAACCCTATGGCGGAGCGAAAAGCGCCTTTGGTTGGTGATAGCAGGGGTGGGCGTGGTCAGTGTTGGGTTGGCATTGCTCTGGTTCTTGGGACCGTTGCCCTATATGCTCCAATTTAGGGGGACATTACCCGAACAAGTGGTCACAGACCGTCCGGGCATCCCGTTATGGGGGTATATCCATCCAGATGCCGTGTGGTGGTATTGGAATGTGCCGACTGTCGGCGGATTTGCCTTTATCGGCATCTTCATCACCCTGATTTTCGCCCGTCATACATCGCAAAAACGCCGATACACCCGCCATAGCGATTATCCCAACGCGGGCAAGTGGTTTTGGCTATGGGTGGCGATTCCTCCCTTCCTCATCACGCTCGGCGCGGATATAACCTTATTCGGCACGACCATCCCCATGCCGTATCGGCTTGTGTTCGACATCACCAACGGACAGTTGCGGATGCCATGGCGACTTGCGCCCATATTTTTAATCGCCGCCATGACGTTCATCGGCATTGCGTGGTCGGCTTATCATACCCGTCATCGGCGTTATTATCCCGCTTTAGCCGTCATGGTGATACTCATCCTCGCCTTTGATACGCGCCTATTCGCCACAGCACCGTTAGATGATGTCTTTTATCCTTATCAATTTTACGAGACCATGCGGCATGAGCCATATGAATATGTCGTGGTCGAAGTGCCGATGAGCGTTGGTACAGGCGAGGTGTTATTCGATGATGCGCGTGCCATCCAATTGCAATTTTATGGCATCATCCACGAAAAACGTATGATTAACGGCTTCATCTCGCGTGCGCCACTGGAATCTTTTTATCGATATAACGTTGATGACCCACTTTTTAGTTGGCTCGGACAGCGCCGTGCGCTCATGCCCGATTTGGTCGTGCCACAATTACGGCGGGTGATTTTCGAGTATCCGGTTGGGTATATTGTCGTGCATCAGGATTTGATCGATATTGGGCGGTATCATCCGACATTGCAAGAAATTTTTGGATTTTTTAATAGCCACCCCGATTTGCTATGTCCTGTATTTTTAGAGCATGACGCAGTGGTTTATCGCACCGCATGGCATCCTGATGGATGCCCACCACGCATCCCGCCACTGATCGATGGTGCGTATACGGTGGATATTGGTGGTGTATCCGACCCGTTTTTCATCGGCATGGGTTTTCATAACCCCGAAATGGTGGCGGGGATTAGCGTGCGCTGGACGGGTGCATTATCCGAAGCGAAAGTCCATGTGGATTTACCACCCATTCGTGGTGATTACACGATGGATTTGGTGGCACAGTCATTTTATCAAGATAATAACACGAAAATCTGGCTGAATGATCATTTGTTGGGCGAATATGTCATCTCCACCACCAGTTTGAGCGCCACATCAGTCACATTACCTGCCGAATGGGTAGGGGACGGTCAACATTTGACCATCACCTTTGATTATGATTCGGCGATTAGCCCCGCCGATTTGGGCATGAATGCCGATATACGCCCGTTGGCGTTGATGATAGACCGCATCCGCTTTATGCCGTCTGAACCCTGATTATCGCTATGCGTTTGCCCTACGCGCTTGCGATAAATGCTTGTTTTTCGTGTAAGTGTATGTCATAGTGGATGTGAATCGTTCAAATAGAAAGGATGGGATTCATGATGCCATCACGATTTGTTTTAGCTGTTGTGAGTATGCTGATTCTATTCATCGCGGCGTTGGCGGCATTAGTCGCCCCTAGCTTTGCGCGGTTGCCACAAGCACCGCTTTATCAAGATGCCACACCGACCCTAGACCCCTTCCCCCGCCCGAATAGTTTTGACCTCATCGTGGCGGAACAGGTTTTTGAGGGTGGTCGCATGTTTTATTTGCAACCAGTAGATCGCATTTGGGTGCTTTTTTATGATGAAGATACCCGCGATAGTGGCACATGGGTGGTGTACGAAAATCAATGGGTAGAAGGGATGCCTGAAATTGATCCTGCCATCATCGCCCCAGATGGTTATGTGCAACCACGTCGCGGGTTTGGCATGGTATGGCGCAATAATCCCGATGTGCGCGAGGCGCTTGGGTTTGCCCTCGACCCAGAAATTGGCTTTGAATCGCATTATACCTTCACACAAGGGGCTATCCGTGTGGTGGATGGTGTGGTTGTGGTCGAAGCGGGTGTTCATACATTGCTCAGTTATTACGGCGCGTTGTTCACATTTGATGAGCCGACCATGACATGGACACGCCAAATCATCCCCACCCCCGAACTGACACCCGAAGTCACACCCAGCTTGTGAATACCTTTGTTGCTATTGTGTGGCGAGATGCACAAAGAATCTCGCCACTGAGCTTTAGTTATCTAACAAACTCAGGTAATCATCACAAAGTGAATATGATTTGATTATCTGCCACCACATGAGGTAAACAACAATTAGCCCCTTCAGTGGGCTTCTAAAATCGAGCCGATGGCGAAAGCAATGGGCGAAATTTGTTTCATAAAAAAGGGACATTTTGCCCTTACGCATCTTTCACACAACGGAAACCGATAAACCAATCACGGCTATCTTGTGGACGCACCCAAAAACGGATTGAATTAGCAACGCCATAATCAATATAGCTATAGACCCCGCTACGGAACACCCGCCGACTCGTCTCATCGTTCATATCTTCACGACCATCTGTGGGGTCATATGGATAGGGTTTATAAATGCTCCGTGTGAATTCCCACACATTACCCGCCATATCCAATGCGCCGACCCACGATGCACCATTGGGGTATTTGCCCACATCCACAGGTTGCCCAAACCAATTTTTGTCGAATAACAGACGGTCTGCAAAGAAAGTGTTCCCCCATGGATACACCCAATCACTCGGACCCGCCGCGGCATATTCCCATTCGGCTTCGCTCGGCAATCTGCCCCCGCGTCCGATGCAAAAATCTCGCGCTTCTGTCCATAATAAATTGGTGCGCGGTTTATTCGCGCCCGTCCATGCACCATCACTGCCATATTGGGCATTGGTGATCTCTGTGCGGTCTATCCAAAAGGCTTTATCAAAGCAAATTTGGTGTTCGGGCAATTCATCACGCCGTCCATACGTGCTACCCATCATGAAGCATCCGGGTGGTACAAGCACCATTTCGTAACCATCTATCGTTTCGATGACGGGTGTCCATGCGCTATTTTCGGCGACTGGGGTGATTTCTGGGGCAGGCTCTGGTGTCGATGGATTGGGGTTGCTCCATGTTGCTGGATTGGTTGCTGTCGTGGTGTTATCGCCACCACCACAAGCCACGAGGGTGATAAGGATGACGATGACATAAATGTGTAGGGTTTTCATGTGCAGTTTCCTTAATGTGATGTGTCTATTTTCGCTTGGATGCTGTGAATATCCAGCTCATCATATCAAACGCACGAAAAGCACTATATTGGCTCAGTCTAAAATAGCGCCTTTAGCGGGCTTCTCAATTCACATAGCTAGGGTTTCAAAACGCCTAGTTTGGTTTATCACCTATTTTACCATTTTCACACCTGCTTTTTCAGGTTAAAATTTTCACAAATGGATTTTTAGCAGTTAGGTGATGAATGATGCGATATAAATTACTCCTTGTGTTGATGATACCCCTGTTTGTGATGAATATCTCTGCCCAACAGACCGCACCAAATGGTGCAGATTACCAATGGGAATTGGTGGTTGGTGGGTTTGATAACCCAATACAAGTGCTTCATGCGGGTGATGGGAGCAACCGCCTTTTTGTTGTAGAGCAGTTAGGCTTTGTGTTGGTGGTCGAAGATGGTGCATATTTGCCAGATCCATTTTTAGATATATCCGAATTGCTCACCTATGAGGTCATTCGGGGTGGATATACCGAGCGAGGCATGATTGGCATGGTCTTTCATCCGAATTATGCCGAAAACGGCTACTTTTTTGTGAACTATGTCAATCGTGATGAAGATGTGGTCGTGGTGCGTTATCAGGTCAGCGCCGATAATCCCAATAAAGCTGACCCCAATAGCGCCCTCGAGATTATTAATGTTGGGCAACCCTTGCCCAATCATAACGGTGGTTCGATGGCATTCAGCCCCATAGATGGATATTTGTATATCTCGGTGGGGGATGGTGGTGGTGCGGGCGATCCGTTCTCGAATGGTCAGCGCAAAGATAGTCTGTTGGGCAAAATTTTGCGGATTGATGTCGATACTGAGCCATATGTCGTGCCAGCAGATAACCCATTTGTCGATAATCCCGAATTCGCCCCCGAAATTTGGGCATGGGGTTTACGCAATGTGTGGCGCATGAGCTTTGATCGCAAAACGGGCGATTTATACATGGCGGATGTCGGGCAAGAGAAGGTTGAGGAGATCAATATGCAACCCGCATCGAGCAAGGGGGGTGAAAATTATGGCTGGAATGCGATGGAAGGTAGCCAACGTTATAACCCCAATACCCCTATCCCAGACCCGATGACCTTGCCCGTTGCCGAATATGGTCATAATGATGGGTGTTCGGTGACGGGTGGATATGTGTATCGGGGTGAAAATCTGCCCGAATTAGACGGTATTTATTTTTATGGCGATTATTGCAATGGGCGCACATGGTCGTTGTATTTTGACGAGGCTTCTGGCGAATGGGTCGCCACCCGTTTCATCGACACAGGCTGGCAAATTTCATCTTTTGGTGAAGATGAACAAGGCGAATTATATCTGGTCGATTATAAGGGCGATATTTATCGTCTAACACGCAAGAACTAATATCGTCATATATCGGGGCTTGCTTGATATAACCAAGCCCCGATGATCGCCCTTACTTCACCTCAAAGATGACCTTCCCCTTTTTGCGCTCTTGTGGGGCTAAGACAAAAACACCATGCCCTGCAATGCCTTTTTCCATCATATTGAAACCATCATTGACATTGGTCACAGGTTCCACGGCGAAGAAGCTCTCGCGCAATGGCGCATAGACCACCACATGCTCAAAAATTGGGTCGGAGCGGATGAGCAATTCTCGTTTGGAATGGCTGTATTGAATTTTTATCGGTTGTGAGCCGTTGCGCCCTGTCAGTACGTGGTCGAGAGGTTTATCGCCCAATAAATGCAGGCGTTGATAATCCCAGATGGCATTTTTGGGGATAGGCAACGCCTCGCCAACGGTCAGCATATTTTCGAGCGGGAAGTATTGCGAATAGGGCAATTTCACTTTGGCGAAGTCGTTGCTATTGGTCAGGGTGCGCTGAAAATAGGGATGCAAGCCAAAACCCGCGGGCATATC
>PGTJ01000064.1 GCA_002794515.1 Phototrophicales bacterium | reverse complement strand
GTGTTCAGCCTGACACAAGATGGACGGCGTTTGTTGATTGCCCGCAAAACCACCAACGACAGCAATTCGTTTAATCAGCTTTGGCTTATTTCAGATACCATCACCAGTACACCCGAAGTTCTGCCATTGTTGCCCCGCGATGTTCGCCACGCCGATTGGATAATCGGCACAGATAACCAGATTAGTTATTCCACCGCCGAACCACAAGCATCACCACCCGGTTGGCGTGCTTTTAACGATTTGTGGTTTATGACAATAAACCCCCTCACGGGCGAGCAAATTCGCATTGAAGAAATTCTGCCCGCAAATTCAGGTGGGTTATATGGTTGGTGGGGAACAGATTACAAGTGGTCTCCAGATGGTACCAAGTTGGCATGGATTCGCGCCGATTCCATCGGCTTAGTCGATTTAGCCAATAAACGACTCGGCGAGCCTCTGGTGACATATGCCGTGTTAAATCCACTGAGTGATTGGTCGTGGCGGACAACCGTATCATGGTCTTGGGATAGCCAACTCATCCTCACTACCACGCACGGATTGCCAATTGGCAACGAATCGCCAGAGCGTAGCCCTGTATTTGATGTGACGGTGGTTGCGTCCGATGGTACATATAAAGCCAACCTCGTCAGTCGTGCAGGGGTTTGGTCGACACCACGTTTTTCGCCACAAATCGCATCAAATGGTCAATTTCCACAAGGATACATCGCTTATCTACAAGCCCGTCAATGGGAAGAAAACATCAGTGGTGAATATGATTTAATTGTCGCCGACAGAGACGGTAGCAATGCTCGAATCGTATTTCCACCACAGGGACAAGTCGGCATGACTGCCCAACAATTCGCACAAGACTTCACCTGGAGTCCAGATGGATTGCAAATCGCCCTTATCTATTTAGGGAATTTATGGATTATCGATGTTGAAACGGGCGCACAGTATCAAATCACACAAGATGGGAGTGCTTCTAAACCAGTATGGACTCAATGATACGCAGATGGATTATTTTACTGTGCGCCTTCATGGCATTCATCGGCAGTGTGATAGCTGTTTTTGCGACACAAGCCGAACGCGATATGATGTTACGCGGTGTTACAGATGCCACTCAAGATTATAATTTGCCCTATCGGATGCCTCTATTAGGTGTCAATGCCGATTTAACCCAATATACATCAGACGAATTGCGTTATCATCTTAATTTGATGCAAGAAGCAAATATTCACTGGGTGCGTCAATTGGTGCGCTGGGCAGATATAGAACCCGTACAGGGGCAATATGACTGGTCTGTATGGGATGCCATCATCACTATCTTTGACGAATATCCACAACTCGAACTGGTTGCTGTACTGGTAGATGTTCCACAATGGGCGACAAATCATCCATACGATTCCACATCACAACGAACTGCACCACCAGATAACCCACAAACATATGCCGATTTCATTGGTGCATTTGCTCATCGATATGCACAATCGATAGATTATTATCAAATTTGGGATGAACCAAACATCACCCTCGGCTGGGGGAATTTGATGCCCAATGTCGCTCATTATGTCGCCATGCTGAGCGTCGCTTATGATGCTGTTCATCATCATGACCCGTCTGCACAAGTCATTGGCGCAGGACTTGCGCCAACAATAGAGACAGGTCCATATAATTTTAATGAATTCGACTTTTTTCGGATGCTTTATGCACATGGGGCAAAAGATTATGCCGATGCTTGGGCGGGTATGCCCTATGGTTTTGAACATGACCCACAAGACCGCACAACCGATGTGAATTATCTCAATGCGTCGCGCTTCGTGATGTTGCGCGAAATTATGATTGAACATGGTGATGGATATAAACCCCTCTGGGCAAGTGCCTGGGGATGGAATGCACTACCCGAAAATTGGCGCGGTCGTCCATCGATCTGGCGAAATGTCACACAATCACAACAAGTAGAATACACATTGGGTTTATTGGCGCGTGCCGAACGGGAGTGGACTTGGCTAGGGGGCATGATACTCTATCATTGGCAACCCCAAGCCGATTTCGATGACCCACGATGGGGATTTTCGGTGATTGCACAAGATAATACCCCGACATCACTTTACGAGGCGCTCAAAAACCGAACAACAACCGCGATGGATGGATTGTATCCCGCACAAAACCCATATGCGACATATAGTGGTGCATGGACATTCACCACAATTGGTGCAGATATTGGCTGGGTACAAGATAGCGCCGTTGAATTCACCTTCACGGGGCGCGATATCGCCATCTTAACCCGTGAACAAAATGCCATTGCCCATTTTTACATCACCATCGATGACAAACCTGCTAATGCTCTGCCAAAAGATGTTGCGGGCAACAGTTACCTATCTCTACGAAGCGCATTATTAGAACCAACAGTACGCCTGCGCCCTATCGCACGCCATTTAGATGATGGTCAACATACCCTACGCCTCATCGCTGATGAAATCGTGCCAGATGAAATCACTCTGCGCTATCCGTTGGTGGGGTTTGCGGTGAGCAGTGGTGACTTGGCAGAGCCATATAATCGACAAATCACATTAGGTTGGTTCAGCGCAGTTATTTCAGCAATTGCCTTTGTGGTTACTGCCCGTGCCGTCAATATGATGTGGATATGGAATGGCATAAAAAGTGCATGGTCGCATCTGAATGATGTCTCACAATTGGTTATCGGCGCAATCGCCTCTATCGCTTTGCTCTTTGCCATGTTCATCACATGGCAAGCAGGTGTGCCTACAATCTTTCGGCGCGACTCGGTTCAACTAGGATTAGCGATGATAACGGCGGGGCTTGTGTATATCAATCCCATGCTCATTATCACGCTGATTGCCATCATGGTGTTGTTCATCTTCATTTATCACCGTTTAGAATTGGGTGTTATCCTAGCCGTATTTTGGTCGCCATTTTTCTTGTTCCCTGTCGAATTATATCGGTTTTCATTCCCAATGGCGGAGGTCATCACCCTCATCACACTTGGCGCGATGATTTTTCGCGGATTGGTCACATATGCCTCCGATGGGCAAATTTTACCCCAATACATGCGAAAGTGGTCATGGAAGTGGGCTAACGCCTTAGATGTGTTGATGATCACATGGGTGATATTGGGGTTAATCGGTGTATGGATTGCGACTTATCGCCAACCAGCGATAACCGATTTCCGCGTCATGTTCATTGAGCCTGCGGTCATTTATGTGGCAATTCGACTGATTAGCCAAAATAAATCAAGCCTGTTTCGGGTAATCGATGCACTCCTATTGGCGGGCATGGCTGTGGCAGGGATTGGTCTTATCATGTGGTTGACGGGGCAATCCATCATCACCGCCGAAGAGGGTGTGCGCCGATTAGCCAGTGTGTACGGTTCGCCAAATAATGTCGGTCTGATTTTAGGGCGCTGTATCTCATTTGCCCTCGCCTATATCCTGATTAATCCAGATAAAATGCGCCAATACTTTGGCATGGCGGGGTTGATACTGATGTGCATTGCCCTCATCCTTACCCAAAGCGCTGGTGCATTGTTCATTGGCGTACCTGTCGGAATAATTACCGTGATTATTTTAAGCCTGCGTAAAAAAGCCGTTTTGCCGATGATTGCCATAATCATTCTGGTGGTGATTGGCGCGATAATCGCGGCGCAATCCCCTCGTTTTGAACGCCTAATCGATATGACCAGTGGCACAAATTTTTATCGCTTGCGGGCATGGCAAAGCGCCTTGAATATCATCCAAGATTACCCTATCACAGGTATCGGCTTAGACCAGTATCTGTATTATTTCCGCGATAGTTATATGTTACCCGATGCGTGGCAAGAGCCGAATCTCTCACATCCGCACAACATCATCTTCGATTTTTGGCTCAGATTAGGCATATTCGGGGTGATATGGCTCGTCCTATTCATCCGGATATGGTTCAAACGCGCCTCTGCGCTTTATACCGCTCACTGGCGTGTCGATAAATGGTCATCTGCGCTCATCATTGGCGCGATGGGCAGTATGGCTAATCTTTTAGCACATGGCTTGGTAGATAACAGCCTATATGTATTGGATTTGGCGATTGTGTTTGCTGTTCTGGTCGGGGTTATATCTGCTTTGCCAATGCCCTCTATATCATCACTACCAACAGATGGGCATTGATGATAAACTGTTTGGTGTTTATTGAATAAGACGAAAGTAGGTGAACATTGCGTGTTGTCATTGCTGGTGGTGCAGGATTTATCGGTTCACATTTATGTGAACGATTTCTAAGCGAAGGCGCACATGTCATCGCCATAGATAACCTGATTACGGGAAGCCTGCACAATATTCAACATCTACAAGATAATCCCAAATTTCAATTTATCAATCAAAATATCAGCCGTCCATTCACCATAGAAGGTGCTGTGGATGCCGTTTTGAACTTTGCATCACCCGCCAGTCCACCAGTGTATCTCAAATATCCCATCGAAACGCTCGAAGTTGGGTCTTTAGGGACACAATACACATTAGAATTGGCATTACAGAAAAATGCCCGTTATCTATTAGCATCTACATCAGAAGTGTATGGCGACCCATTGGTGCATCCACAACCAGAGACATATTTGGGCAATGTCGACCCCATCGGACCGCGCAGTGTTTATGATGAGGCAAAACGGTATGCCGAAGCAATCACAATGGCATATCATCGTACACACGGTGTACAAACACGGATTGTGCGGATTTTCAACACATACGGACCGAGGATGAGCCTCGATGATGGGCGTGTTGTGCCAAATTTCATCGCACAAGCCCTTCGTGGCGAGGCGTTGACCGTATATGGCGATGGCAAACAAACCCGCAGTTTTCAATACGTCGATGACCTCATTGAAGGGGTTCGCCGTCTGCTCGATTCAGACTTTGTCGAACCTGTGAATATCGGCAACCCAACCGAGATGACTATCCTCGAATTTGCCGAGATGGTTTGCGAAGTCATGGGTCAATCTATCAAAATAGAATTTGTCGATGCACGGATTAAAGGCGATCCACAAACCCGCCGTCCAGATATTACTCGTGCCAAAGCGGTGTTGAATTGGCAACCTCAAGTGCCATTGGCGGATGGTTTGGTCAAGACCATCGCCTATTTCCGTAGTGTGGTATGAGCATAACAAGGTCTATCACAAACCCAATTTCATCATGGCAATTATCGGCAGTGGTTATCGCTATCTTACTCGGGGCGATAATCACCTTTCTGCCAATCGAATGGATTATACTTGTCCTCATTATTGGTGTTATCGGCATTCTGTCCCTCATAACACCATTCTCCGCATTAGCATTTGTATTGATTGTCGCCCCATTACGGACACTCATTCAAACCGAATCGCCTATTGACTTGCCACTCGATATAGGACAGCTCGCCGTTTTGTTTTTCATCAGCACATGGATGATACATCATATCGTTTGGCAAAAGCGGTTACTGCACGTTGTATATAGTCCATTGTTCATCCCGATTAGCATATTTATCGGCATAACCAGTCTAGGGGTATTTTATGCGACATCGCTTGGCGCATGGCTCACCGAATGGCTCAAATGGGTTCTGATTGCCCTACTCGCTTATATCATGATGGTCACTTGCCGATATAGTCGGCGTTGGGAATGGGTGTTATTTGCCCTGATTAGCGCGGGATTCGGTCAAGGACTGATTGGTATTTATACATTCTTAGGCGGTAGTGGCGCAGACCATCTGCGAATCTTTTCAGATAGAAATTTATTTCGGGCTTTTGGGTCGTTTGGGCAACCAAATCCATTCGGCGGATTTATGGGGCTTCTCGCGCCATTGGGCATTTCGTTAGCAATCGGATATGCACAGCGCGGAATGCGATTATGGCACACAAATTTGGCGCAAGCACGACAAAATTGGGTCATGTGTGGGTATTATATCTTCGCCAGTGGTGTGATGATGATTGCACTAATCGCATCATGGAGCAGAGGCGCATGGCTCGGTTTTGGTATAGCTATATTGGCAATGATTATTGTGTTCCCGCGAAAATTATGGCAAGGCATGGCGTTATTGGGGATGGTGGTAATTATTGGTGGGGTATTATGGACAAGTGGGAGATTGCCAGCATCACTCACAGAACGAATCGCCAGTGCAACACAAGAGTTATTTGTGCTGACCGATGTGCGCGGTGTCGATATTACGCCCGAAAATTATGCTGTCATCGAAAGATTAGCCCACTGGCAAGCGGCGCTGAATATGGGACGTGCGAATGCTTGGCTTGGCGTGGGGTTTGGGAATTACGATGCCACATATAACACATATCGCCTCATCAATTGGAAATTTTCGTTAGGACACGCGCATAATTACTACTTGAATGTTTTGGCAGAGACTGGCATCATTGGGCTTGTTGCCTATCTAGGTGTTATCATCAGTTTGCTATGGACGACATGGCAAACACGCCATCATCCTGATGTATTAGCACAGTCAACAGCAATTGGATTATTCGGAAGTTGGGCTTACTTGCTGACACATAGCATGACTGATAATCTGTATGTGAACAACATTTTTATTCACATTGGTGTGATGATAGGCACACTAGCAATTATTCATCATCCGCTTAGGCGAGAGAAAGTGTTTATCCCGTGAATCAACAAACGGCAGAAGTTATGGATACACCACAAGATCCGATTGTGAAGTGGCGGTTTAATAATCCCCTCAATCCGCCGATACATTATGTTGCACAGCGCTTCGGTGGCAAAAAAGCCAAAGAACTGGAGCGGTTTCTTAAATTTGCGATTGTCGGTATATCTGGCGCAATCATCGATTTTGGCATCCTCATCGTATTACAAGCCACAATTTTGCCCCCCAAACATGTGATTAGTGTGGTTATTGCAACGGTTACAGCCTTTACCGCCGCCGTCATCAGCAATTTCATCTGGACACGCTACTGGGTGTATCCAGAATCACGAAACACCTCTATCCGCAAGCAATTAGCACAATTCGCCACCATTAGTGTCATTGGTGGTGCTGGACGCACATTGTGGATTGCCCTGATGTATTATCAAATTGGTCATTTTTTCATGCCAATTGTGTTGCCAATTATCCACATCTTCCGTCCGAGTTATGTGCCTGCACAAACCGCAGAAGAAAAACTCGGCACGATCATCGCACAAATGATAGCGATGGTGGTCGTCATGTTGTGGAATTTCTTTGCCAATCGTTATTGGACATATCGAGACGTAAAGTAATATGGTCGCCATTGGCATAGACTATACCCCTGCATACGAACAAGGCGCGGGCATTGGGCGTTCTGTGCGCGGTCTAGTTTATGGCTTGACGACACTGGATACACAAACAGATTATCGTTTGTTTATAGCGGGCGCAAGTACCGCATCATTACCGCCACAACTTGCGCCTAATTTTACATACTATCCATCGCCCATCACCCCCAAATGGTGGGCGAGAATATGGCATCGTGCGCGAATACCGTATGCCATCGAAAATATCTTGGGCGATATCGCCTTGTACCATGCCACCGATTTTGTATTGCCTCCCATTCGTAAACATACCAAAAGTGTTCTCACCATTCATGATTTATCTTTTGTTCGTGTGCCAGAAACAGCCAGTCCTTCACTGAAAAAATATCTGGATGTTGTCGTCCCGCGTTCTATTGCACGCGCCACGCATGTTCACGCTGTATCAGAAACCACACGCCAAGACATTATCACCCTGTATAATACCCCTCCACAAAAAGTATCTGTGATACACAATGCGCTCGAATCACATTTTAAGCCCACCCCCATATCCGATGACATTCTCGCAAAATATCATGTGCCAAACGTCCCCTATATCATCACGGTTGGCACGGTGCAACCACGTAAAAATTATAGCCGATTGGTTTGGGCGCTCCATCAGATTCGTGACCATCACGATATTCATCTGGTAGTCGCTGGTGGACGTGGATGGTTAGAAGACGAATTTTATGACACTATTCAAAAGACCCACATGACCGAATATGTACATGTTACGGGCTTTGTCGCCGATGAAGATTTACCCGCATTGTATAGTGGCGCAGTATGTATGGCATATCCATCACTTTACGAAGGATTTGGTATCCCCATACTAGAAGGCATGGCGTGTGGTGTGCCTGTCCTCACATCGGATACATCTTCACTGCCAGAAGTCGCGGGAGATGCCGCCATCATGGTCGACCCATATCATATCGATGCCATTCAAGAGGGATTAGAACGGCTCATATCAGACCAAAATTTACGTCATAATCTCATCCAAAAAGGATTTATACAATCTAAAAAATTTACATGGGAAAAATCTGGGCGACAGCTAAATATGCTCTATCGACAATTATTAGAGGGATAGATGATGACCGAAGATTATGTCCCCAAAAAAACATCATTATTGCTACAATTGCTTCATGATGTGGGCGCAGATCGTATTTTAGAACTCAAATCACCCGATTTAGGTCTCGCAGAACATCGCCCCTACCCCTTTCTGGCAATTGTCGGGCAACTCGAAATGCGTACTGCGCTACTGCTATCAGTGATTAATCCTGCCATTGGTGGCGTGTTGCTCATCGGTCCCAGAGGCATCGCCAAGACCACAGCCGTGCGTAGTCTAACGGGTATTTTGCCCGATGTAGAAGTGAGCGATTGCGAAGAAGGGGTTTTGCCCGAAGATATGAAAAATCCCGATGCGGAATTTTTGTATCCCGATTGCTACGAGAAATTCAAAAATAATGAGCCGATATCGCATTACGAACCTGTGAAATTGGTTGAATTACCACTCAATGCCCGTTTAGAGGATGTCGTTGGTGGTATCAATGAGCGTGTTGCCGTACAGCGTCATTCCATACGATTAGAACGCGGTATTTTAGCGCGTGCGGATAACAACATTCTCTATATTGACGAAGTGAATTTGCTCGATGACCAAATTGTCGATGCCATTTTAGATGCCGCAGCGCAAGGGAGTTATACTGTACGGCGTGGCGCAATGGTTGGCACATATCGCTCACGTTTTGTATTGGTCGGCTCGATGAACCCCGAAGAAGGTCGCTTGCGTCCTCAGATTTTAGACCGTTTTGGTTTGCGCGTGAATGTTCGCGGATTAGACAGCATCGAAGAACGCCTAGAAGTATATAAACGGGTGCGGGCATATCGAGCAAATCCGACACAATTCATTAAATTATGGGAAGAAATGACACAAGATATGCTGGTAGAACTGGTTATGGCACGCGAGTTACTCAAAGAGGTGACACTCGATGACCAAGCCACTTTACTAGGGCTAAAATTGGTACAAGCGCTCAAAATTGACTCGGCGCGTGCCGAATACACCATGTTTGAAGCCGCACGCGCTCATGCCGCCGCCGATGGTCGTAAAATTGCCACGACAGATGATATTCGTGTGGTTGCCCCATTGGCATTACGACAACGCCGTAGCGAATTTATGGCGACTTTTGTCGAGATGCAAGAGGCAGAAGATAAACAAATCCTTCAATTGCTCGATAACCTCTCTGGATAAAATACCTCATGACACAACAAAATACCCGTCCCCTACCCTATATCTGGTTTATGTTCATTCTTCTGGCATTGATTGTATACACACTGCCTTGGGTGATTGGCTCTGGTGCAAGTTTGTCATTCGGCGCATTTGACCTCGCAGAATGGGCGAGTTTGCATCCGAGCGCTCGTGAAATGTCGCCGATGTTACTCACCAGTTTCTTGTTGCGATTGCCATTGGTCTGTATCACATGGATTATGGCGCTTAATGCCCCACCCCACCCTTTCAAATCGGCATTATGGTGGGTATATAGCTTGATATGCCTTGTTCTTGTCGCACTCTCTGCGCCACCGCTCGAATTTTTGACGATTTTCCGAGATGATGTGAACTACATCCAACAAGCATTTCTAACCCTAATAGCGCTGGTTGGTGCTTTATTTGGATTAAGTGGCATATTCAAGCCATATCGCCTTTATATTGCCATTTCTGTTTGTATGATAGGTGGAATTGCTTCATTTTGGGGTGGTATAAGCGGATACAACCTGCTAATCGGGTTCGGATTAGGTGTGGCGATTGGCATAGGGATGATTGCCAGTGTGGGTATATTCGCTTTTATAGCTATTTATATCGTAATCGAATCAAAAAGACGGTCGTGAATGCCGTCTTTTTGCTGTTTCTGATGACAAATTACATGCGGGTTTTGATATATTCTATTGCTTGCCCAACAGTTTTAATTTTTTGTGCATCTTCATCGGTGATTTCGCCACCAAATTGTTCCTCAAATGCCATAATCAATTCTACAAGGTCGAGCGAATCTGCTTCGAGGTCGGTACGAAAATCGGCGCTAGGGACAACCCGTTCTTCATCCACGCCCAGCAAATCCACCACAATTTTCTTGACACGTTCTTCAACAG